>NZ_JADEWP010000036.1:0-16388 GCF_015207535.1 Cyanobium sp. LEGE 06143
GCCCTGGTCGGTCTTGGAGCGCGGCTGGCCTGGCTGCAGGTGATCGACACCCAGAACCTCCAGAACCGGGCCCGGGCAATCCAGACCCAGTCGGTGGCGCCGCTCGGCAAGCGGCGCACGATCGTGGATCGCAACGGCCGCCTGGTGGCCCTCGATGAGCAGCGCTTCACCCTCTGGGCCCACCCGCGCTACTTCAACTTTCCCGGCGACGATCCCCAGAAGCTGCGCCGACCCGACGAGGTGGCCAGCCGTCTCGGCGCGGTGCTGGCCCAGCCCAGCGAGACCCTGCTGCAGAGAATGGCGGGTCGCCCCAGCGGCGTGAAACTCGGCACCGACATCGATCCCGAAACCGCCGACCGCATCCGCCGGCTCAACATCAGCGGCATCGATCTTGAGACCTACCCCCAGCGGGTGTATCCCCAGGGCAGCCTGTTCGCCAATGTGGTGGGCTTCCTCAACCTGGAGCGGGTGCCCCAGGCAGGGCTCGAGCAGAGCCGCAACAGCGACCTGCAGCGCAACGAGACCACCCTGCGCATGCGCCGCGGCGCCGACGGCACCCCGCTTCCGGAGGGCATGGCCGCCGGCTCGCTCTATGGCGACGACCTCAGGCTGCAGCTCACCCTCGACGCCCGCCTGCAGCAGGTGACCCAGAAGGCCCTGCACGACCAGGTGAAGAAGTGGAAGGCCAAGCGCGGCGCGGCTCTGGTGATGGACGTGCGCAACGGCGAGATGCTGGCGCTGGCCTCGGTGCCCACCTACGACCCCAACCGTTTCTGGAGTTTCAATCCGGGCCTGTTCCGTGAATGGTCCGTGCAGGACCTCTACGAGCCGGGTTCCACCTTCAAGCCGATCAACCTGGCCCTCGCCCTGCAGGAAAAGGCCATCCAGGCCGACGGCAAGGTGTTTGATAACGGCTCCCTGAGCATCGGCGGCTGGCCGATCTTCAACCACAACCGCCAGGGCAACGGCCTGATCGACTTCCCCACGGTGCTGGAGGCCTCCAGCAACGTGGCGATGGTGAAGGCCATGGGCAAGGTGAAGCGGGAGCGCTTCTGGCAGTGGCTGAGCACGATCGGCATCGACGAGCGCCCCGACACCGACCTGCCCGGGGCCGTGGCCGGCGAACTCAAGGACCGCAAGACCTTCGTGAGCCATCCGATCGAACCCGCCGTGGCGGCCTTCGGCCAGGGCTTCTCGCTCACGCCTCTGAAGCTGGCCCAGCTGCACGCCATGCTCGCCAACGGCGGCCGCCTGGTGAGCCCCCACATCACCCGGGGCCTGCGCTCGGGAGACGCCCTGGCTCCGGCCCCCGGCGGCGGGGGCCTGCAGGTGCTGGATCCGGAGGTCACCAAAGKGGTGATGGGCTGGATGGAAACCGTGGTGGCCAACAGCAAGAGCCTGGGCATCCACATTCCCGGCTACCGGATCGGCGGCAAGACGGGCACCGCCCAGAAGGCCGAGCGCGGCGTGTACATCCCTGGAGCCCTGATCACCAGCTTCGTGGGCCATCTGCCGATCGACGATCCCCGCTATGTGGTGCTGGTGGTGGTGGATGAGCCCAAGGGCGGCAACACCTACGGCTCCACCGTGGCGGCGCCGGTGGCCCGCAAGATCATCGACGCCCTGCTGGTGCTGGAGCAACTGCCCCCCTCCGATCCCAAGGCCCTGGGCGCCAGTCGAAGCAAGGCGGCCAACCCTTCCGCGGGCTGAGCGGGCCCCGCTGTGTGGCCATTCGCGCAAGGAGCAAGGGCCTTGAGGGGCGGCAGCGGCGTTCTGGCTAGCGTGACCAGGCACCGGCACCCCACCAGGCATGGCCAATCTGCTCGACCAACTGTCCGCCATGACCGTGGTGGTCGCGGACACCGGCGACATCGAGGCCATCCAGCAGTTCACGCCCCGCGACACCACCACCAACCCCTCCCTGATCCTGGCGGCGGCCCAGATCCCGGCCTACCAGGAGCTGATCGACCGATCCCTGCGGGAGTCGAGAGCGGTGATGGGAGCCGAGGCCGGCGCCGATGCGGTGGTGCGCGAAGCTCTCGATGAGATCTGCGTCACCTTCGGCAAGGAGATCCTCAAGATCGTGCCGGGCCGCGTGTCCACCGAGGTGGATGCGCGGCTCAGCTACGACACCGAAGCCACGATCGCCAAGGCCCGGCGGCTGATCGAGCTCTACGCCGAAGCCGGCATCGGCAAGGACCGGGTGCTGATCAAGGTGGCCTCAACCTGGGAGGGCATCCGGGCCGCCGAGGCGCTGGAGCAGGAGGGCATCCACTGCAACCTCACCCTGCTCTTCTCCTTTGCCCAGGCCGTGGCCTGCGCCGAGGCCGGCGTCACCCTGATCTCCCCCTTCGTGGGCCGCATCCTCGACTGGTACAAGAAGAGCACCGGCCGCGACAGCTATCCCGGCCCCGAGGATCCGGGCGTGGTGTCGGTGACGGAGATCTTCAACTACTACAAGACCTACGGCTACAAGACCGAGGTGATGGGGGCCAGTTTCCGCAACACCGAGGAGATCATCGAGCTGGCCGGCTGCGATCTGCTCACCATTTCCCCCGCGCTGCTGGCCCAGCTGCGCAACACCCAGGGCTCCCTGGAGCGCCGGCTCAACGCCTTTGACCCGGCCCCGACCCGGCCCCAGGTGCACCTCGACGAGGCCGCCTACCGGGCCATGCTGGCCGAGGACCCCATGGCCACCGAGAAGCTCGATGAGGGGATCGGCGGCTTCATCAAGGCCATCGAAACCCTGGAGGCCCAGCTGGCGCATCGGCTGGGGGAACTTGAGGGAGGCGCCGCCTTCGGCCATGCGGTCCACGAGATCTTCCTGCTCAACGACCTTGACGGCGACGGCTGCATCACCCGCGAGGAATGGCTCGGCAGTGACGCCGTCTTCGACGCCCTCGACACCGACAAGGACGGTCGGCTGGCGCCTGAGGATGTGCGCGGCGGTCTCGGGGCGGCTCTGGCCCTGGCCGGTCGCTGAACCGCAGCCCCACCGCCGCGGTGCAGACTGTCAGCCCTGCCCCATTGAGTCGGCTGCGTGAACGCCCTCCGCACCATGCGCGCCCTCGCCAGCACAGGCGAGGTGGTCAGCGTTGAACCCGGTGCCCTGATCTTCGGCTCGGGAGAATCCGGCGACTGCATGTTCGGCCTGCTCGAGGGCCGGGTGGAACTCACCTGGAACGGTGACCAGGGCCATGAACAGATCAACGCTGGCGATGTGTTCGGCGCAGGAGCCCTGGTCACCAGTGAGCACCGCCGCTACGGCAATGCCCGGGCCCTCACCCCCTGCCGGCTGCTGGTGATGAACCGCGAGAAGTTCCTGTTCGCCGTTCAGGAATCACCGATGTTCGCCATCGAACTGCTGGGCTCGATCGACAAGCGCCTGCGCCAGCTCAAGGACTGCACCCGCATCTGAGTGCGCCGGCTTCAGCCGTTGCGCAGCAGCAGCCGGCGGATCACCCGCTGGGCGATGTCGCCATAGCCCATCTCCCCGGAGAGGATCTGGGCGATGCGCCGCGGCGCCGTGGGGCGCTTGATGCCCAGCTGATAACCCMCCCGGGGCACCCGGTAGAACACCTGGGCCATGCGCCGGCCCCAGGCCATCGACTCGCCCCACTCCCGCCGTATCGTGGCGCTGTAGGCCGCCAGCGCCCCGGCCTCACCGCCCAGCCAGCGATCGATGGCGAAGGCGGCCTGGCAGCCACTGAGCAGGGCCGGTCGCAGGCCCTCGGCCAGGAAGGGATCGCAGAGGGAGGCCGCATCACCGGCCAGCACCACCCCATCACCATGCAGGGCGTGGTGGCCATCCCAGAGCCGCAGCTGGCCGGCGCTGCGCATCCCGGCCCCGGGGGCAAAACCGAGGCTGGGCAGCAGGCGCGTCAGCACGGCTTCGGCCGCCACCGGGTCGCGGCCCACAAAGGTGCCGAGGCCGATGCTGTAGCCCCCCTGGCGCGGGAAAGCCCAGCAGAAGCCCTGGCGCACCAGGCCGAAATCAAAACGGGCCGCCGCCGGGTCGCTCACCTCGCCCTCCAGTTCGACCGACACGGTGGAGGCGAAGCGGGGCCGCCTCGGGCCCAGGCCCAGGGGGCCCGCCAGCCGGGAGCCGGAACCATCCGCCACCACCACGGCCCTGGCCTGCAGGCCCTGCGGCGTCCCATCAGGGCCCTGCACCTCCACTCGCCAGCCGCCCGCAACGGGCCTGAGGGAGCGCACCTCGGTACTGGGCTGAAAGTCCACGCCGGCCGCCACACCCTGTTCGGCGAGGAAGGCATCCAGGCGAGAGCGGCGCACGATCCAGAAGGGGGCCTCCCCAGGCAACTCCGCCAGCACCGGATCCTGCAGGGCCCAGGTGAACCGCACCCGCTCGACCACGGTGTCGACGGCGGGGCACAGATCGAAGGGAAACCAGCGCTGCACGGAGGCTGCCATGCCGCCGCCACAGGGCTTGCTGCGCGGGAAGGCGGCAGCGTCGAGAAGCAGCACCTCGCGGCCGAGCCGGGCCAGGTGGAAGGCCGCCGCCGCGCCGGCGGCACCGGCACCCACCACGATCACCTCGGGCCTGCAGCCCGCCAGCTCACTCACGGGGGAGCGCTCACACCTTGAGAATCTCGGCTTCCTTTTCCGCCAGGTGCTTGTCCAGCTCAGCGATGAACCGGTCGGTGAGCTTCTGCACCTTGTCCTGCTCGTCGCGGCTCTGATCTTCGGAGAGCTCGCCGTCCTTCTCCTGCTTCTTGATCCGGTCGATGCCGTCGCGCCGATTGTTGCGCAGGGCAACCTTGCCCTCCTCGGCATACTTGGACGCGATCTTGCAGAGCTCCTTGCGCCGGTCTTCGGTGAGTGGAGGGATGTTGATGCGGATCAACCGGCCGTCGTTGTTGCAGGTGAGGCCGAGGTCGCTCATGGCGATCGCCTTTTCGATCAGCCCCATGGCGCCCATGTCGAAGGGCTGGATCTGAATGGTCTGGGAGTCGGGCGTGGAGAGGCTGGCCAGGGATTTGAGCGGCGTTTCTGCGCCGTAATACTCCACGCTGATCTTGTCGAGCAGCGAGGGGTTGGCCCTGCCGGTGCGGATGGTGTTGAAGTTGCGCAGGGCGGCATCCACCGATTTGCGCATGCTGGCTTCGAGGTCCATGGCGGGTGGTGCGGGGGCAGGGCGAAGAAAGGGAGGGCAGGTGCTGCCGAATGGCCGGGGCTTTCGGACTCGCTGATCGGGAACCGTGGGGAGAGTACTCACGGCTGCGGGCGGGCGCCTCAGGCGGGATGGATGCGGGTGCCGATCGGCTCGCCGGCCACGGCTCGGCCGATGTTGCCGGGCCCGAACAGGTCAAACACCACGATCGGGATGGCGTTGTCCTTGCAGAGGGCGATCGCCGCGCCATCCATCACCTCCAGCTCACTGCTGAGCACCTCCAGGAAGGAGAGGCTCTCAAAGCGGCGGGCATCGGCATGCTTGGCCGGGTCCTTGTCGTACACGCCGTCCACCTTGGTGGCCTTGAACACCACATCGGCACTGATCTCAGCGGCCCGCAGGGCGGCGGTGGTGTCGGTGGTGAAAAAGGGATTGCCGGTGCCGGCCGCAAAGATCACCACCCGCCCCTTCTCCATGTGGCGGATGGCACGGCGGCGGATGTAGGGCTCCGCCACGGCCTGCATCGAGATCGCGCTCTGCACCCGGGTGGGCACCCCGGCCCGTTCGAGGCCGTCCTGCAGGGTGATGGCATTCATCACGGTGGCCAGCATGCCCACGTAGTCGGCGGTGGCCCGGTCCATGCCGGCGGCACTGCCCTTGAGGCCACGGAAGATGTTGCCGCCGCCCACCACGATCGCCAGCTGGGTGCCGTCGGCCACACAGGCCGCCACATCGGAGGCGATCGCCTTCACGATCTCCGGATCGATGCCGTAGCCCTGCTCTCCCATCAGCGCCTCACCGCTGAGTTTGAGGAGCACCCGCTGATAACCCATCGAAACCACGGATTTGCCGCACCGTAGCAATGGCCCTGCTGCCGGCCCCGTCTCTGCCCCCGCGGCGGCAAGGCTTGCCAGCCGCCGGGCCCGGCGCTTCACTGCTGCAAAGCAGCACAGCCATGGCTCCCCCGCCGAAGCCGCCCACGGTGCGGTCCTGTCAGCTGATGGCCCGGCTGACCCTCTCGGCCCTGGGTCGCGCCGCTGAGCAGCCCGGCATCTGGAGCGAACCTGCTGTGCACCGGGCCGTGCTGATCAGCGGCCTCTCGGTGCTGGTGAGTGGCCTGGCCCAGCTGCAGGACGACCTGGGCTGATCGGACAGCTTCGGTGCAGGTTTTCAGTATTCGATGCCGGCCTGGGCCTTGACGCCCTGCTCCCGGAACGGATGGCGCACCAGGGTCATCTCGGTGACGAGATCGGCCCGCTCCAGCAGCTGCGGCGGGGCGCCGCGTCCGGTGAGGGCAACGTGGGTGAGGGGCGGCCGCAGGGCCAGGCCCTCCAGCAACTGCTCCACCGCCAGGTAGCCCAGCTTGAGGGCCACGTTCACCTCATCCAGCACCACCAGCTTCCGCTCCGGGTCAGCGAGGTAGGCGCAGGAGCGCTCCCAGGCCTGCTGCACCAGGGCGCGGTCGCGCTCGCGGTCCTGGGTTTCCCAGGTGAAACCCTCACCCAGGGCATGCCAGTGCAGCGCCTCTCCGAACACGGCCAGGGCCCTGGCCTCCCCGGGCTGCCAGCCACCCTTGATGAACTGCACCACCGCCACCTTCTCGTCGTGGCCCAGGGTGCGCAGCACCAGGCCCAGGGCCGCCGTGGTCTTGCCCTTGCCCTGGCCGGTGAACACCAGCACCAGCCCCTTCTCCAGGGAGCGCTCCCCTACCCGCTGCTGCTGCACCTCCTTGCGGCGGGCCATGCGGCGCTGATAGCCCTCCCGATCAGGCTCTGGGGCGAGGGCGCCGCCGGGGCCGAGGTCCTGGGCGATCTGATCGAGGCTGGAATCCGGCATCGGCGGGAGAGGGGAACGGGGAGACGGCGCCGGATCACTCTGACCTGCCCCGGGCCAGGGCCGCGTCGACGGCCTGCTGCTGGTCGCGGCGGGTGATCCAGTGGTGGTAGGTGCGGGTGTGGATCGCCACGGAGTGGCCCATCATGCGGGCCGCCACCGTGTCGGGCAGGCCGATGTGGATCGTGCGCACCGCCCAGGCGTGGCGCAGGTCGTAGGGGGTGATCGGCAGCCCGTAACGCCGGAACTGCTCCGCCACCCTGCGGCCCACCTGCTGCAGGGTGGTGCGGCTCAGGTTGGTGGTCACCGGCGGCAGGGCGGCAACGCCGCCGGCGAGGGCCGCCAGGCCGAAGTGATCCACCCAGTGCGGCTGAAATGGCCACACCTGGTGTTCACCGGTCTTGCTGGTGGGCAGCACCCGGATCACCCGGTCAGCCCCCGGGGCCAGGGCCGAAAGATCAGCGAAGAACGCCTCGTGGTTGCGCAGGCCGTAGGTGGCCAGCAGCCCGTACACCAGCCGCCAGCCGGGGTTGGGGATCTGCTCCACCAGCGCCAGGATCTCGGCGTCGCTGGGCAGCTGGCGGAAGCGGGCCAGATGCAGCCCGTAGCCGCCGGCCTGGGCGGCCCACTCCGGCGGCAGCACCAGCTGGCACTCGCGGGCCAGGGCGGCCAGGGCCGTGCCGCACTGCTGACGGCTGCGGCTGCCCGGCGGGTAGCTCTCGAGGGTGCGCAACAGCAGGTTCTCGCCACCTGGGCCCGACTGCTCTGCGCTGAGCCGCAGCAGGCGGCGCAGATAGGGGCGGTAGGCGGCACTCCAGGTGGTGCGACTGCCAGCCGGGTTGAGCTGCCGGCGCGGATCGGCGAAGAAGGCGAGCTTGAAGGCCTGCACCTGGGCCCGCCAGCTGCCGGCATCCCCAGGGGCCGGACTGGGGGCCGCCGCGGCGGCATGGGTGGAAGGGATGATCGACGACACCGCCTGGCGCCGGCTCCAGCGGGCCCAGTCGAAGTGGCCCAGCTCCAGCTGGCGCTGCACCTCCCGCAGGGTCTCGAGAGCCTCCGCCACGCCAGCCGCCGTGGCKGGCMKGKCCAGGCTCAGCCGCTGCACCCGCCAGGCCCCGGCCCCGCTGCGGCAGGGCAGGGGGCCCCGCAGGCTGAGCTTGCCGCCGCGCATCTCCAGCCGCAGCCTGAGACCGGCGGCCGCCAGACGCCGGTTGTGCTGCTGGATCAGCCTGGCTGTGGCGGCGGTGGAATCGACCCCAGCCAGGGCCCCGGAGGTGCCCATGGCAGGGCTCACGGCAGCAGCTGATCGGGGCGCGATGGCTCCGGTGCGTAGTGCGCCGACCTTATCGATCGTCGTCATGCACCGCTAGGGCCCGGCCTGCAGCGTTACGCTCACGGCCAACACGCCGAACGGAACAGAAGGCATGGCCAAGGTTGGCGTGCTGCTGCTGAACCTCGGGGGTCCCGAGCGGATCCAGGACGTGGGGCCGTTCCTGTACAACCTCTTCTCCGACCCGGAGATCATCCGGCTGCCCAATCCCGCCCTGCAGAAGCCCCTGGCCTGGCTGATCAGCAGCCTGCGGGCCGGCAAGTCCCAGGAGGCCTACCGCTCGATCGGCGGGGGTTCACCGCTGCGCCGCATCACCGAGCAGCAGGCGCGGGAGCTGCAGAGCAGCCTGCGGCAGCGGGGCATCGAGGCCACCAGCTACGTGGCGATGCGCTACTGGCACCCGTTCACCGAGTCGGCCGTGGCCGACATCAAGGCCGACGGCGTCGATGAGGTGGTGGTGCTGCCCCTCTACCCCCACTTCTCGATCAGCACCAGCGGCTCCAGCTTCCGGGAGCTCAAACGCCTGCGCCAGGCCGACCCCGGCTTCGAACGGCTGCCGATCCGCTGCATCCGCAGCTACTACGACGACCCCGGCTACATCAGCGCCATGGCGGGCTTGATCGCCAGGGAGATCGAGCAGTGCCCTGACCCGGCCACGGCCCATGTGTTCTTCAGCGCCCATGGCGTGCCGAAGAGCTACGTGGCCGAGGCCGGCGACCCCTACCAGCGGGAGATCGAAACCTGCGCCGAGCTGATCATGGCCAGGCTGAAAGCTGATCTGGGCCACTCCAACCCCTCCACCCTGGCCTACCAGAGCCGGGTGGGCCCGGTTGAGTGGCTGCGGCCCTACACCGACGAGGCCCTCGAAGACCTCGGCGCCCAGGGCGTGAAGGACCTGGTGGTGGTGCCGATCAGCTTCGTGAGCGAGCACATCGAGACGCTCGAAGAGATCGACATCGAATACCGCGAGATCGCCACGGAGGCAGGCATCACCAACTTCCGGCGGGTGCCGGCCCTGGACACCACGCCGGCCTTCATCACCGGCCTCGCCGACCTGGTGCAGCACGCCCTGGAGGGACCGGAAGTGAACCTGGATCAGGCGGCCGCCCTGCCCACCAAGGTGAAGCTCTATCCCCAGGACAAGTGGGCCTGGGGCTGGAACAACAGTTCCGAAGTGTGGAACGGCAGGCTGGCCATGGTGGGCTTCTCCGCCTTCCTGCTGGAACTGCTCAGTGGACGAGGACCGCTCCATGCCCTTGGTCTGCTCTGAAGGCATGGCCGTGCTCAGGGCCGTTGGGAGGCCCGCAGGGAGGGCAGTGACGCCGGCACGCCTGCTGCTGGCCTCCCTGGTGCTGACGCCCCTGCTGGCCGGCCCGCCCTCCGCCCGTGCCGAAAGCTGGCGGCTCGGGGCCTTCCCCGTGGCCAGCTTCGCCGGCTTCACCAGCGCTTTCGGCATGCGCGTGCACCCGATCGGGGGCGACGTGCGCCCCCACTACGGTCTGGACATCGCCGCTCCCCTGGGCTCCCCGGTGCGCAGCTGGTGGGGCGGCGTGGTGCAGGAGGTGATCAACGACGGCGGCTGCGGCGTGGGGCTGGTGATCCGCTCCTAGGCCTACGAGCATATCTATTGCCACCTGGCGGGCCGGGGCTCCGCAGGTGTCTACCGCAGCGGCGCGGTGCAGCTCAGGGTGGGCCAGGGCGTGCGAACCGCCCAGCTGATCGGCCATGTGGGGATGAGCGGCAGCACCACCGGCCCCCACCTGCACTGGGGGTTGCGCCACGGCGGGCGCTGGATCGATCCGGCCCAGGTGCTGCGGGCCATGGCCCGGGCCAGACAAGCTCCAAAAACCGCTCCAGCGCCTAGGGTTGCTGGTGTCCGATAGTGGCCCCATTGGTGGGCCTGCTGCAGCCGTGACGCTTACGCCCCTCGCCTCTGCGGCCCAGTCCGCTCCCGCCCCAGCCGCGCTGGCTGAGAGTGAGGGCGGCCGGCTCAGCCAGCGGGTGACAGGCGGCTATGCCCTGATGGATGCCCTGCACCGCCATGGGGTGGAGCACATCTTCGGCTACCCCGGCGGGGCGATCCTGCCCATCTACGACGAGCTGCACCAGGCCGAGAGCCGCGGCTGGCTCAAGCACATCCTGGTGCGCCACGAGCAGGGAGGCACCCATGCCGCCGACGGCTACGCCCGCGCCACCGGCAAGGTGGGCGTGTGTTTCGGCACCTCCGGGCCCGGGGCCACCAACCTGGTCACGGGCATCGCCACCGCCCACATGGACTCGGTGCCCATGGTGGTGATCACCGGCCAGGTGCCACGGGCCTCGATCGGCACCGACGCCTTTCAGGAAACCGACATCTTCGGCATCACCCTGCCGATCGTGAAGCACTCCTGGGTGGTGCGCGATCCGCGCGAGATCGGTCGCATCGTGGCTGAGGCCTTCTTCATCGCCGCCACCGGCCGGCCCGGTCCGGTGCTGATCGACGTGCCCAAGGACGTGGGCGCCGAACAGTTCGACTACGTGCCCGTGGAGCCCGGCACGGCCATTCCGGCGGGCTTCCGCCTGCCCCCCCGGCCCGATCCCGACCGGATCCACCAGGCCCTGGACCTGATCGGCCAGGCCAGCCGCCCCCTGCTCTATGTGGGCGGTGGCGCCATCAGCAGTGGCGCCCACGACCAGGTGCGCCAGCTGGCCGAGGCCTTCCGCCTGCCCGTCACCACCACCTTGATGGGCAAAGGCGCCTTCGATGAAACCCACCCCTTGTCCGTGGGCATGCTGGGCATGCACGGCACCGCCTACGCCAACTTCGCCGTCACCGAGTGCGACCTGCTGATCGCCACGGGCGCCCGCTTCGATGACCGGGTGACCGGCAGGCTGGATGGCTTCGCCCCACGGGCCCAGGTGATTCACATCGACATCGACGCCGCTGAGGTGGGCAAGACCCGGGTGCCCGATGTGCCGCTCGTGGGCGACGTGCGCCAGGCGCTCGAAGGCCTGCTCCAGGCCGCCGGCGTCGACGGCTCCGGCACCGACCGCTCCCAGGGCCGCACCGAGGCCTGGCTGGAGCGCATCGACAGCTGGAAGCACCAGTACCCCCTGGTGACGCCGGTTCCGGAGGGTGAGATCGCCCCCCAGGAGGTGATGATCGCCCTGCAGGAGCTGGCCCCCAGTGCCTACGTCAGCACCGATGTGGGCCAGCATCAGATGTGGGCGGCCCAGTACCTGCACAACGGACCGCGCCGCTGGATCAGCAGTGCCGGCCTGGGCACGATGGGTTACGGCATGCCCGCGGCCATGGGCGTGCAGACCGCCTTCCCCGACCAGCAGGTGATCTGTGTGGCCGGCGATGCCTCGATCCTGATGAACATCCAGGAGCTCGGCACCCTGGCCCAGTACAACCTGACCGTGAAGGTGGTGGTGATCAACAACGGCTGGCAGGGGATGGTGCGCCAGTGGCAGGAGAGCTTCTACGACGAGCGCTATTCCGCCTCCGAAATGACCGGTGGGATGCCGAACTTCGAAGCTCTGGCTGAGGCCTTCGGGGTGCGCGGCGTGTTGATCACCGAGCGCTCCAGCCTGCGCCAACAACTCCAGGAAGCCCTGGACCACCCCGGCCCGGCCTTCATCGACGTGAAGGTGCGCCGCAACGAGAACTGCTACCCGATGGTTCCCCCCGGCGCCAGCAATGCCNAGATGGTGGGGCTCCCCTCCCACCCCGAACTCGCCATCGACACCACCAGGCAATGCMACAGCTGCGGCATCAGTACAGCCAGCGACCACCGCTTCTGCCCCAGCTGCGGCGCCAAGCTCTGATCCTGCTGCTGGCACTTCTGGCCGGATGGCTGCTCTGGCCCAGCGCGGCCCAGGCTGCTGAGGTGCTGCAGGTGCGGGGCAACGGCCAGTTGCAGGTGGGCGACGGCAACCGCAGCTACACCGTGGCCCTCGCCTGCATCCGCATCGACCCCTCTGGCCAGGCCGAAGTCGCCGACTGGCTGCGCAGCGAACTGCCCCGCCGCAGCCGCGTCAACCTGCGGCCGATGGGCACAGCCGATGGCATGCTGCTGGCCAGGGTCACCCGGCTGGCGCCAGAGGGCTCAGACCAGCTGGACCTGGGTGCCAGCCTGGTGCAGCGAGGCTTGGCCACCCCTGACCAGGACGGTGGCGAGGACTGCCGGAGCAGCTCATGAGCCTGAATCGCACCGCCAAGGGAGTTGTGCTGGTGCCCACCCTGCTGCTGGGGGGCGCCTTCCTGGCGGCTGCCGTGTGGAGTGACGGGCCAGGGGGCGACAACCGCACCCTGGCCGCCGTGCTGGGCGGGCTGCTGATGGGCTCCGGGCTGCTGGCCCAGCTGCTGCCGGAGCCCGACGCGGAGAACGTCCGCGACAGTCAGCGAAAAGAAGACCAGTCCTGAAACGTGTCAGACAACGTCTCAGATCTGATGGCTCCGGACTGATACTGATGGCTCTGGACTGATTGCTCCGAACTAGTTCCTCTGAACGGCGTTGGAGTACTCAGTGATCACGTCATCGACAAACTTCTTGTCGGCGCCGGCGAGTTTGGCGTAGCAGCCCTGGCGCACCCGGCCCACCACCTGAATGATCGCGCCATTGGCGATCTGCTCGGGCTGAAGCGTTCCGGCGTTGGCCACCTGGCTGCCGTAGCGGCTGGTCACCACATAGGTGATGGCCTTGGCGTTGGAGAGCACGACCTGCTCCACCGGAACCTTGGACTCCACAGCGAGCTCGCACACGTTGACCGCGGCGGCGAGGGCCATGTCATTCATCAATTCCATCGAGGCCGGCTTGGCGGCCGCCTGAGCCAGGGCCGAAGGAGCCAGGGAGGTCGCTGCCGCCAGCGCCACCGCCAGGGAGGTGGTCACGGATGCAGCAGTGGTGGCAAGCATCCGTGCGCTGAGGGCGGGGCCGGCCTGGGAGAAACGAAACACGAAAACCGTGGGTGGGGCGTGCTGAATCACTCCACTGTGCCACCCGGAATCGGGCTCACCCAGTCTTTAGGCCCATTCACAGTCGGAGCGCAGACTGTCCATCCGGGCCAGATTCAGCTCAGCCGCACCGCCGCTGATGGCCCCTGCCGACCCCCTGGTGCTGCCGCTGGCAGCGGTGGATCTGAAGGCCCTGCCCCAGGTGGGCGGCAAGAACGCCTCCCTCGGAGAGATGATCCGGGAGCTCGGCAGCCAGGGGGTGCGGGTGCCCGGCGGCTTTGCCACCACGGCGGCCGCCTACCGCCACTTCCTCGCCGTCAACGGCCTCGAACCCCAGCTCAAAGACCTGCTGGATGGGCTCGACAGCAGTGATCTCAGCGCCCTGCAGGCCGCAGGCGCGGCCTGCAGGGCGCTGCTGCTCCGCTCCCCCCTGCCGCCAGATCTGCAGCAGGCGATTGTGGAGGCCTTCCGCGCCCTGGAGCCCGACGGCGCACCGCCGGCAGTGGCCGTGCGCTCCAGCGCCACGGCCGAAGACCTGCCCCAGGCCTCCTTCGCGGGCCAGCAGGACACCTTCCTCAATGTGCGCGGTGAACAGGCCCTGCTGGCCGCCTGCCACCGCTGCTACGCCTCCCTGTTCACCGACCGGGCCATCTCCTATCGCCAGATCCACGGCTTCGAGCATCTGGAGGTGGCCCTCTCGATCGGCGTGCAGCGGATGGTGCGCTCCGACCTGGCCGCCTCAGGCGTGATGTTCAGCATCGACACCGAGACGGGCTTTCGTGACGCGGTGCTGCTCACCGCCACCTACGGCCTTGGGGAAACGGTGGTGCAGGGCGCGGTGAACCCCGATGAATATCTGATCTTCAAGCCCACCCTGGAGCAGGGATTTGACGCGATCGTGCACCGGCGCCTGGGCAGCAAGGCGATCCGGATGGTCTACGCCGACCCCCCTCCGAGCGGCGGCGGCGCCCCCGAGCCCGGCCATGCCAGCACCCTCACCCAGCCGGTGCCGGAGCAGGAACGCTGCCGCTTCGCCATCAGCGATGCCGAAGCCCTGCAGCTGGCCCGCTGGGCCTGTGCGATCGAGCGCCACTACAGCGCCCAGCGGGGTGCCCCCACCCCCATGGACATCGAGTGGGCCAAGGACGGCGGCAGCGGTGCGCTGTACGTCCTGCAGGCCCGGCCGGAAACGGTGGAATCCCGACGATCAACAGCGGTATTGAAAACCTGGCATCTGGCACCCCACAGCGCCGAGCCACTCGCCCAGGGGAGAGCGATCGGCGCCTCGGTGAGCAGCGGGCGGGCCCGGATCCTCAGCCAGCCCGGCGAGATCGCCCGGTTCTCCCCGGGGGAGGTGCTCGTCACCGAGCGCACCGATCCCGACTGGGAGCCGATCCTCAAACGGGCCAGCGCCGTGATCACCGACAAGGGCGGCCGCACCTGCCACGCAGCGATCATTGCCCGCGAGATGGGGATCACGGCCATCGTCGGCACCGGCGACGGCAGCCGCCGCATCCCCGATGGGGAAGAGGTGACAGCCAGCTGCTGCGAGGGCGATCAGGGCCGGGTGTACCGCGGCGCCCTGCCCTTCAGCGTGGAGGAGAGCCCCCTGGCCGACCTGCCCTCCACCCACACCCAGATCCTGATGAACGTGGGCAACCCCGAGGAGGCCTTCAAGCTGGCGGCCATCCCCTGTGACGGGGTGGGGCTGGCCCGGTTGGAGTTCATCATCGCCAACCACATCCGGGTGCATCCGCTGGCCCTGCTGGAGCCGGAACGGGTGACGGACGCCGGTGAGCGCCAGGCGATCGCCCGCCTCACCGCCGGCTATGCCGAGGCGAGTGAGTACTACGTGGATCGGCTGGCCCAGGGAATGGCGCGCCTTGCCGCGGCGTTCTACCCCCGACCGGTGATCCTGCGCTTCTCCGACTTCAAGAGCAACGAGTACGCCCGGCTGCTGGGCGGCGGCGGCTTCGAACCCCGCGAGGACAACCCGATGCTCGGCTGGCGCGGCGCCTCCCGCTACTACGCCCCGGCCTTTCGAGCGGCGTTCGGCCTCGAGTGCCGTGCCCTGCGGCGGGTGCGGGAGGCGATGGGGCTGGTGAACGTGATTCCGATGGTGCCCTTCTGCCGCACCCCCGAGGAGGGGGATCGGGTGTTGGCCGAGATGGCGCAGCACGGACTGGTGCGCGGCCAACACGGCCTGCAGGTGTACGTGATGTGCGAACTGCCCAGCAACGTGATCAGCGCCGAGGCCTTCGCCGAGCGCTTCGATGGCTTCTCGATCGGCTCCAACGACCTCACCCAGCTCACCCTGGGGCTGGATCGCGATTCAGCCCTGGTGGCGGATCTGTTCGACGAACGCGACGCCGCGGTGAAGGCGATGATCCAGCTGGCGATCCGCACGGCCCACCGCTGCGGCCGCAAGATCGGCCTCTGCGGTCAGGCCCCCAGCGACCATCCCGACTTCGCCGCCTTCCTGGTGGAAGAGGGCATCGATTCGATCAGCCTCAACCCCGATGCCGTGCTCAGCAGCCGCATCGCCGTGGCCGCGATCGAAGCCGAGCTGGCGGGCCGCAGTGGTGCCTGCTGAGGGGTCTCCGTCCAGCCACTCGCCCAGGGCGCTCCCGGCACGGCCATCACCCCGGCCGCGTCAGCCGGTAGGACTCACCGGGGATCGGATCAATGAAGCGCGCAGGCTCAGCTACGGCGGCGATGGCTCCGGCAGCCTCGGCTGCACTGCCCCGCTGCCAGAGGGCGCGGCTGAGCAGGCCATCGAAACGCACCTCGCCACCGGCCGTGCTGGCCAGCACGGTGGAGGGCCGCAGCCGCTCCAGCAGCTGGGGCAACACCTGCCGGCCCCGCACAAAGGCCCCGGCCAGGGGAAGGCCCAGGTSCACNNCACCGGCRTGAYCNACCGSMKCGAKRNNGGTYMSSMSGYSMGKCKSSGATNGAGSYMGYCGWGSRGCWCSNGSTMSMSSCNNCCGKYSKCMTGNCKCMAGSCSSTRRCSMKNCTSSWCTTGGGGCACCGGGGCCCCTGCCGTGGCATGGATGGTGAGCCCTTGGATGCTGTGGGACTGCCCTGGTGCCAGGGCAGTCACCTGCTGAAAACCCAGCTCCCGGGCGCGGCGGGCCGCCGTGGGGGAGGCCACCAC
>NZ_JADEWP010000246.1:0-2894 GCF_015207535.1 Cyanobium sp. LEGE 06143
GGGAGAATCCATCGGGGGTTGGTGGGGCGGGAAGCACCGGTGGCCGCAGTCCTCCATGCCGCTGCGGTGGACCCGCTGGCATCACCGGCGCGGGATCATTTCTTGCCCTTGGGCTCGAAGGGAAGCCGGCCGCCCCGCTCGCCGATGCCGACGCCGCCGGCTGCCACGGTGATGGCCTGCTGCGACCGCTGCTGATCGAGGATGGCCTGCAGATTGTCGGGCAGGGCCTCGCGGCTGAGCAGAAAGGTCTGCAGAGCCTGAAAGATATTCGCCACCACCATGTAGAGCAGCACCCCGGCCGGCAGGGGGAAGAACAGGAACATGGCCGTGATCATCACGGGGGTGATCTTGTTGGCCGTGGACTGCTGCGGATTGGCCGGCATGCCCATCCCCGAGAGGATCTGGGAGATGAACAGGGTGGCGCCGAAGCCGGCCACCAGGCCGGCGATGTCCCAGTTCACCTGGCCTTCGCTCATGAAGCCCACCTGACCCAGGGCCTTGATGAACAGGAAGCCGCTGCGGGCCGCCAGGCCTGGAATCTTGGCCTCCACCGTGGCGTCGCCGGGGGCGATGGCGGTGATCGTGCCGTTCTGATCCACCCGCACCACCTCCTCGCCCTTGGTCACGCTCCAGCTGGGCTGGAAGGCGTCGCCGTTCTCCACCCCGGCCAGCACCGAGGCGAAGCTCTCATCGGTCTTGGTGTGCAGCGTCACGGTTTCGCTGCTGCCCACCGCCAGCTTGTTGCCGGCCTCGAGGCTGGCGATCACCGGCACATGGCTGGTGCTGGTGACGAAGATCGAGTGGCTGGCCGTGTTGAAGGGCTTGGTCTCGATCGTGGCCACCTGGTCGGCGGGCAGCACCTTGAGGTTCACGGTGTAGGGCACATCCGCGAAGGGTGAGCCCCGCAGGGTGGCGAACAGGGCGAACAGGATCGGCATCTGCACCAGCAGGGGCAGACAGCCCGCCAGAGGGCTGCCGAACTCCTTCATCAACTTGCCCAGCTCCTCCTGTTGTTTCTGGGGGTTGCTGGCGTGCCGAGCCTTGATCTCGGCCTGGCGCTTCTGCATCACCGGCTGGGCGATGCGCATGCGGCGGGCATTGCGGATCGATCCGGCGCTGAGCGGAAACAGGGCGAGCCGGATCACCACCGTGAGGGCAATGATCGCCAGCCCGTAGCTCGGCACCAATCCGTAGAAGAAATCGAGGATCGGGAGGAGCAGGTTGTCGGAGATGTAGCCGATCACAGCGGTGGGGGCCTGGGGGTTGAAGGAGGGCGAGGCTCAGTGTGCCTGAGCAGGCGGGGGTTCAGGCGGCCATGCCCTTGGGGGCGGCCGGACGCCTGGCCTGACGGCGTTCCTCGATGTAGGCCTCCAGCTCACGAAACCTGGGCATGGAGCGCATTTCGAGCTTGGCGCCGTCGTTGAGCACCAGCACCATGTCGCCCCAGGCGCCGAAGCCCCGGGGCACGCTGCGCACCTCCCGGATCTGGCTGTACACCACCTGGGTGCGGTCGCGGCCCAGCCAGCCGCCATTGATCTCGATGCGGCGGCTGGTGATGCGGAAGCGCAGCCACAGGGCGCGCACCACGGCGCCCACGGCAAAGGGCAGGCCGATCACGGTGAGGCCGAAGAGCAGGTTGGTGATCAGGTCGCCCTTGGCCGGGCCCCCTTCGTAGAACACCGTTTCCTGGATCTCGGTGGGGCTCTGCTTGCTCATCGTCTCAGACCTGCCCGTTGCAGAAGCTGTTCACATTCTTCCAGCAGGGCGTCGTCTTCGCGATCGACACTGCCTGGCTTGAGGCTGAGCAGCAGCCACACCGGCCCTTGGCATGGGGCGATCCCCTGGTTGGTCAGGTGGTTGTGCAGCAGCCGGCGCAGGTGGTTGCGCCGCACGGCCCGCTTGTGCACTTTGGAGCTGATCACCACCCCACAGCGCCAGGGACTCGGGGCATGGCCACGCTCGGCGGCGGGCTCGAGAGCCGGCTTGACGGGATGCCAGCGCAGGCTGAGGTGGGGGCTGTGGAGCTGTCGGCCCCGGCGGTAGAGGGCGTCAAAGACCCGCTGCCCCTTCAGGCGGTGGCGGCGGGGCAGAGCCATGGGTTCAGACGGCGAGGCGGGAGCGGCCGCGACGACGACGGGTGCGGATCACACGGCGGCCGGTGTGGCTGCGCATGCGCACACGGAAACCAGAAACCCGCTTGCGCTTGCGGCTCGTGCCCCCCAGGGTTCGCTTGGTCATGGCTCTCTGTTCGCTCCTTCCGTTGCGCGGTTACTGGTGATGGGTCAAGCTATCAGGCGACCTTGCGGTGCCTGGCCGCAGCTCAGTTGCTGGGGGGATCGATCTGGATCAGCCAACTGCCGAGGTAGCCGGAAATCGGCACCTCGCCGGGGGCCTGGGCCAGGGCATTGAACTGGTACATCCCCACATCGAAGGGATTGAACAGCTTGATGTAAACCCCGATCGTGTCGGTGTCGGACACCGGGGTGTCGGGGAAGATCTCGATGGCACCGCCGTTTTCAGCGATCTCGATCGTGGCGGGGATGGTCTCCAGGCAGCGCGTGCGCGACAGCATGCCCCCCTTGCTCATCTTGCAGAGCTCCACCCGTTTGGGATCGATCTTGGCGTCGAAGTGCTCGGGGATCGTGACGCTCAGCTTGAGGATCGCGGTCTTGCGGTCCTTCGGACGCAGCACCAAGTAGTACTCCGAGCGCTGCAGGCGCTGGGTGTTGGTCATGAAGAAGTAGAGCTTGCGGTAGTCGCGGCTGTTCTCCCAGCGGAACTCCAGCAGGCCAGGGGTGCCCTGGGCCAGGGCCGGCGGCTGCAGGGCTGCAGGGCTCAGCAGGCTCAGGGCGCTGAGGGCGGCGGTACCGAGACCCGCTGCCAGGGCGAGGGCC
>NZ_JADEWP010000277.1:0-2277 GCF_015207535.1 Cyanobium sp. LEGE 06143
CTGTGGTGTAGCGGGTGATGTAGATGAGCTCGAACTCAGCGCCGCGCTCGCGCAGCAGCTGCTCGAGGGAGAGCACGAAGGGGGCGTGCAGGGCCTCGATGCCGCGGCGCTGCAGCTCTTCGGTGTAGCTGCCCAGCCAGGCGAGGTTGGCGGGAAGGAAGCTCACCTTCCAGCCCAGGGCCTGCACCAGCTCCATCTCCACCAGGGCGGCTTGGCTGCCGGCGTCGCGGTCGGCCCGGGGGGTGTCGTGGTCGAGGAAGAGAGCGCGGCCGAGGATGCCGCGGTCTTTGAGGCGCTCGGCCTCGACCAGGCTGGGCTCCTGGGGCCCGTCGAAGGCACTGGCCCACTTGGCCTGGAACAGGGGCGCATTGATGGCCTGGTAGCGCTTGAGGCCCGCGGCAGCCTCGGTGTCGCTGCCGTTGCTCACCCCCTCGTGGTGGATCACCCGGGCGAGAGGGGCATAGCGCACGCTGAAACCGGCCTGGCGGGCCTTGAAGGCCAGGTCGGTGTCCTCGTAGTAGGCGGGGGAGAACTCGGGGCTGAAGCCACCCAGCTGGCGCCAGAGGTCGGAACGGATGGCGAGGGCGGCGCCGCTCACGTAATCGGCCTGGCGGGCGTAGCTGTAGCGGGGGTCGTAGGGGTTGCCGCCGCGGCCGTAGTTCCAGGGCTCGCCGTTGCCCCACACGATGCCGCCGGCCTCCTGCAGGCGGCCGTCGGGCAGCATCAGCTGGGCGCCCACCAGGCCGGTGTCGGCCCAGCGGCTGAAGGGATCGAGCAGCTCCTCGAGCCAGTGGGCACTGGGCTCGGTGTCGTTGTTGAGCAACACCAGCACGGGGGCGCGGGCGGCGGCGGCGCCGCTGCAGCAGGCCTGGTTGAAGCCGCGGGCGAAGGGATGGCGCACCACCTGCACGCCGGGGGCCTCGGCGGCCAGCAGCTCAGCTGTGGCATCGAGGGACCCGTCATCCACCACGATCAGCTCGTAGGGCACGGCGGTGGGAGCGAAGGCGATTGCCGCCAGGCAGCGGCGGGTCACGGCGTAGTGGCCGTGCACGGGGATCACGATCGACACCTGCGGCTCCAGCTCCGGCGCCGTGGCCAGGGGCAACTGCAGCGGAGCCCTTGGCTGGGGGCTGCCATCGGGGCCGGGCTCACAGCCGGCGGGCATCACCAGGCCTGCCTCCTGCCTCGGCAGGGGCAGGCTGAGCAGCCGCTGCCAGAGGGGCAGCTGGGCGGGCAGKGGCAGGCCTGGTTGTTGTTGGCCCTGTTGCTGCTGGTGGGTGGTGTGACCTGGTACTGGCTGCCCTCCATGCCAACAGAGGCAGTCATGCCTTCCGTGCCGGTTGGCAGTGCGCTGTCTGTGGCGCTCACTCTGGTGATTGCGGTGACTGCCGCCAACCTGTTTCATCAGGGCTATTGGCAGCGAGTGTGGGCAGCTGAAACGGACCGTGCCCTTGGGCGCGGCGCGGTGTTGGGCGGCATCAGCACGTTCATGGTGGTGATGGCCATTGGTGGCCTGGGGATGCTGGCGGCCGTGCATGCATTACCGCTGGGCGAGCCTCCGATTCCATTCTTCGCGTTGCTCTCCGCCGCACCGGCCTGGCTTGCTTTGCCGGCGCTGGTTCTGGCGGTGACGCTGGTGGCCTCCAGTGTCGATACTTTGCAGAACGCCATTGCATCCATGGCGGTGGCCAGTTCGGGAAGGCGCGGCCTGTCAGTGCGTGCTGCCCGCTGGGCGACGGTGATACTGATGGTGCCGGTGATCTGGGTGGCGCTTCAGGGCTTCTCAGTGCTTCGGCTGTTTCTGATTGCAGACTTGCTGTGTGCGGCGATTGTGGTGCCGGTGCTGCTGGGATTGTGGCGCCGTATGTCGCCGCTGGCAGCGGTGGCTGGTGGCCTGGCCGGGTTGCTCGGTGCCGTGCTTCCCGGCTGGGTGAGCCAGGGTAGCTTCACCGCAGGTGCGCTGGCGGCGAGCTTTCCAGACAGCATTCCAACGCTGGCACCGTTCCTTGGCGCCTTGCTGGCATCCAGCCTGGTCAGTTTGCTGATTGCCTGGTTGTATCCGGGTGCCCGGGCTCAGGAGGCTGCCGGGCGGCCTTAAACGGTCTCGCTCGCGGCCTCTTCTGCCAGCAGGCGGTAATCCTTTAGCTCCAGATCGGCCATCTGCTTTGCGTATTGTGTTGCGAAGCCGGGGTACATCGTCGCGTTGAATCCATCCTCGGTGAGGTACCAGCTCTGGCATCCGGAATTCCAGTTGGTTTTGGCCAGCCGGCTCTGGAT
>NZ_JADEWP010000009.1:0-26980 GCF_015207535.1 Cyanobium sp. LEGE 06143
TCGCGCCTCGTGCGCTTCTTGGCCGTGGTCTGCTCGTAATCACCGAATCCGAGCTGCTTGCTGCCCATGAACCCAGTCCGCGCCTGCGATTACAGGGATATTTTCGCGCGGATGGCTCGGGTTTTCCAGAGCCTCCCTAGCCTTTCGGCCCGGTCCCGAGATCCCCACCCTTTGTATGGTCACCGCAGGCTGGTTGATGAGCAACCC
Organism: Cyanobium sp. LEGE 06143; assembly: GCF_015207535.1. Lineage (NCBI taxonomy): Bacteria > Bacillati > Cyanobacteriota > Cyanophyceae > Synechococcales > Prochlorococcaceae > Cyanobium > Cyanobium sp. LEGE 06143. Next base: position 208 of record NZ_JADEWP010000009.1, read on the forward strand.
GCCAGCGGCGGCCACCTGCACCAGTAGGAATCCTGCCCTCTATGGCTCCCCAACAGCATGGGTTGCACAACAACGCTATGTGCTGAGGACCTAACCCCTGGCATCGCTACTTCTTGCTGCCGGTGAATCTCCTGAGAAGTTCTATGCTGTGTCGATCATTAAGTGGTCCAGATGACTATTGTCTCGTTCGCCTATCGCTTTATCTTCTGTAAAGCAATGAAGACGGCGGGCGCTGCGCTCGAGGTGTCCATTGCCTCACGTCTGCCTGCCACGGATGTGGTGACACAACTGGTACCCCCTGAGCCATCGGCCCAGAAACTTCAGGCACCAAGGCGTCAGATTGAGTAACCATGTTCCCTTGGCCAGAATCAGAGATGTCTTCGGTAATGATGTTGAAGGCTTTTCAGCCTTTTGCATTGAGCGTCATCCGGTGGAAAAATGTCTTTCTCACTATGCCATGGTTCGGCATTCGCTCAAGCATCTGATACGCAGTGAGTTCCAGGAGATGTCTTGGTCGGGTTATGTGCAACATGGTGTTTTCCCGATTGATTTGGCGCGGTATGCTTCGCCCGATCAGTCTGGTGGCTTGGTCCCAGATGTGGATGTGATAATCGATTTTACTGAGCTGTAAAATGGTGTTGCCAAACTTTTGCTGGAGTGCGCACTGTGTGATTTTAAGATGATTTCTAAGGCGAACTCGGGATTGAGGAAAAGGGCGGGAGTCCCGCGGTTGCAAGATGTTTCAGGGGCACCGATAGAGGCCATCATGCGGAAGTTTCAGGCCTCCAACGATTTCTTGGCCAAGCACTTTGGAATTGTTTATGGCGCCTGCCCCGGTTAGGTCTCATGCCGGCTGGCCAGCATGTTGGAGGGCCTTTTTCAGCTTGCTGTTTTCCGCTGCTTTCTGGGCCATCCTGTGAAGCACGTGAAGACTGAGAGCCTGGTAGGCCTCGGTCGAAATATTTTCCACAAGATAGGCAACGTCTTGAAAGGCACCGGTGAGATCACTGGTAGGAGGGGAAGGGACTCGCGGTGGTGAGAGAAGGGCTTGCCTGAGGCGATCATAGTCAATCTGTTGATAGTTCAATCCAAACTCCGTGGACAGTTGGAGAAGTTCCTGCGCGTGACAATCTTCAATGAAGTGGCGCCACTCCTGGTGAAGGCGAGGCGGTTCAAACCGGTCCATGCCACTGCACTCCTGCAAGATAAGAATGAGCTGACGGGTGTCAGGAGTAAAGATATTTGCTTTCTCCCTGTGAAACATGCGTCGATAGTTCAGCAGCAGGGCCATTCCCTCCGCAGTCATCGACAGATTTCGGTTACTCTTGGTTGTTGTCGCAAGGTTCTCGCGGCTTTGATCAGCATCAAGGCCGAAAATCGATTGCAGAAAATCATCCACCACAGAACCCTGAACCAGGCTGCTGCGCTCGTAGGCACGGTACAGAGTGCAGCCGGGGAATACGGAGTTCCAAGTTCTAAGTACATGGGAAAAATGTTGCTTCCAGCCTATAGGTGATGGCAGCTCATGATGGGCTTTAATAGATTGTTGAGCGCTGGATAGAAACAAAGAGCCTGGATCTCTTACGTAGGCGAGGACCAGGAATTGTGTGACGCCGTGGCACTCCAGAAACTGTCTTAGCTCTTGAACACTTGCGGCATCAAGCCGAGTGAGGTATTCATCACTGAAGATCAGGGTGTTACAGGAATCGTGGCAAGCAATCTCTTGGGCTAGTAGTTGTTGTTGTAGTTGGCGATGGTGATCGTACTCAGTATCCGAATGAAAGCGCATGCGATCCACGCGACTGATGCTGCCCCGATGGAATGAGAAATACAGCGTGCGGTGGTTGAGGCCAGTTTTGGCACCGGTCATCCCTAGGCTCAGGATGCCGTGATCTTGCCACCGCTCGTAGTGAGCTTTGAGGAAGGTCTGGATTGAGGATGATCCAGCTTTGGGGGCACCTATATGGATGATGGCCCTGCGTTCCTGCTGCATACTCGCTGATCACCTGCCTATGGTTCGACCAGTCAGGACGGCTCTCTTGTCGGTGTCTTGAGATGTATGCCGGCCGGAGAGAAGCTGTTGGCTGGTTAGCCTAGATATTATAACATTTAGACGGCATCATGAGCATGCCTGGAGTCGTCCCTGGCTTGTCTACGGCTGTGAAGCCCATCGCCTTGAGCCTTTCTGTACAGTTCAGCGCCAAGGCTACCAGTATGTTACATTGCGAAATCTCTTCTCAAAGCAGCGCTTCTGATGAGATCTCTTGAGAGATCAATAGGATAGGTAGGGTTAGTCCATTCCGACGGTCTGTAGAGTGTTGCCCTCATGAATGCCCCAGCCCAATGACAGTGTTTGTGCTGCGTCCAGCCCGGCAGGGACAGAAAGTGACGCGACGCATTCTGAAGAGTCTCGGCTTGGCTGTCACGGAGGCATCTCCTGGGGCAGAGGGTGTGGCGGACTACGACGTGTTCATGGGGGCGGGGCTAGTAGGACAGTATCAAGACCTCGCCGAGCGCTTCCCCTCCGCTCGGTTCATACTTCTGCGCCACTTCGGCGGTGATGCTCAAGACAGGCCTTTCAGCCAGCGCGTCAGTGCATTCTGTGACGATGTTAAGTCCTTTTTTGCGGCTGAGCCCGAGCGCTTGCTGACCGTGGATTTACCGAGTCCTGAGGCAAAGGCGGCCCTCAAGCAGTTCCTGCACCTGGCAGAGCCCAACCCCGTCGTGCTGCGGCCCCAGAGTCGGGCCGCCAGGCGTCTGCGGCAGCAACGCCGTCGCCGCACGAGCACGAAGGTGTTCTGCATCGGCTTCCATAAGACCGGCACGACCAGTCTGGAGCGGGCCCTTGAGTATCTGGGCTATCGGGTGATTGGACGCAAGCGGCTCAAGGGGCATTACAGCCATGCCGACTTGCTTGAGGCATGTTGTGATCTCGTCCCTCGCTATAATGCCTTTCAGGATAATCCTTGGCCGTTATTCTATCGGGAGCTGGATCAAAGATTTCCAGGCAGTAAATTCATTCTTACCGTTCGTCCCCCTGAGGTATGGTTGCGTAGTCAGGTGAAGCACTTTGGCGTAAAGATGTCACGAATGCGCCAATGGATCTATGGAAAGGGATGCCCTGAGGGTAATGAGGCGGTTTACCTCACCCGCTACAACAACCACAATGCCGCGGTCGTTGACTATTTTCGCGAGCGCCCAAGAGACCTTCTTGTGATTGATCTCACAGCCGGAGCTGGCTGGACGGAAATCTGTAGGTTTCTGGGCCATTCGCTGCCAAATGTTCCCTTTCCTCGCTCCAACACGGCGGCTGATCGGAAAGAGCGCAGCACATTTAAAGACGCGTGGATTCCCCCTGGGCAAATTCCTTAGCCACCTGCTGGATTCCCAGTTGCAGTGACACCTTGGCCTGCCAGCCGAGGCCCTTCAGTCGCGTTACATCCAGAAGTTTGCGAGGAGTCCCATCCGGTTTGCTCGTGTCCCACTCAATGTCTCCCTGAAATCCCACTGCATCGGCCACCATCTCTGCCAACTCCTTGATCGGCTGGTCTTCACCGGTGCCCACATTCAGGAAGCTAAGCAACTGCCCATCGCTTCGCTGTGGAGCCTCTTCCGATGAGGGATTCCAATGCTCAAGGCAGTACACACAGGCATCGGCTAGATCGTCCACATGCAGAAACTCTCGGCGCGGTTGGCCTGTGCCCCAACAGGTCACGGAGTTGGCGCCGCTGATGCGAGCCTCATGAAACCGACGAATCAGGGCTGGCAGAACATGGCTGTTCTGCGGGTGGTAATTATCGCCTGGGCCATAGAGATTGGTAGGCATCAAGCTGATGGCATCAAGCTGATGGCATCAAAACCATGCTGAAGCCGCAGTGCTTCGCATAACTTGATACCGGTGATCTTGGCAATAGCGTACCACTCATTGGTGGGTTCAAGTGGGCCTTTCAGCAATTCCTCTTCTCGGATGGGCTGGGTGGCAAACTTTGGATAGATGCAACTGCTGCCGAGAAACAAGAGGCGACGTACATCCTGTTGCCAGGCAGCCTCAATCACATTGAGCTGAATCTTGAGATTGTCCAGTAGGAAGTCGGCGGGATAGGCGGAGTTGGCCATAATGCCGCCAACCTTGGCGGCTGCCACTACCACCACATCCGGCTTCTGCTGCTGCAACCATGACTTGACGGCCTCGCCGTCGCTGAGGTCGAGGCTGGAGCGATCAGCGGTGAGCAGATTGGTGAAACCCTGCCGCTCAAGGGCTCGGCAGACGGCGCTGCCGGCCATGCCCCGGTGTCCTGCCACAAAAACTTTGTCCTGTCGATGGAGCAACCCACCGGATGCCTGGGCGGTGCTGGTGCTCATGCCTTCACCTTTGGACTCACGGCATTGGGGTTGGTTGGGGGGTTCTCCATCGACCCCACCACGGTGAACCCTTCCCGCTTCAGAGTGGCTTCCTTGGAGGCCTCCAGCTTGTCGCAGGCGACCATTTCCTCCACCAACTCCTCAAGGGTGGTGGTCGGAGTCCAGCCGAGTCTTTCATGGGCCCGGCTTGGATCTCCCAGCAGGGTTTCCACCTCTGCAGGCCTGAAGTAGCGGGGGTCGATCCGCACCACGGTGGCACCGGTGTCGGTGCGGCGGCCCACTTCTTCGAGACCTTCCCCCTGCCAATCAATGGCCGGGCCACCGCCTGAACCCTGCCAGCCCACCGCTGCTGCGGCCAATTCGATGAATCGGCGCACACTCTCCTGCCTTCCGGTGGCGATCACGAAGTCTTCAGGAGGACCTTCCTGTTGCAGCATTCGCCACTGCATCTCGACATAGTCGCGGGCATGCCCCCAGTCCCGCAGGGAGTCGAGGTTGCCCATGTAGAGGCATTGATCCAGGCCTGCATCAATTCTTGCCAGGCCCCTCGTGATCTTGCGTGTCACAAATGTCTCACCCCTGCGCGGCGACTCATGGTTGAACAGAATGCCATTACAGGCATACATGCCATAGGCCTCCCGATAATTGACCGTGATCCAGTAGGCATAGAGCTTGGCGACTCCATAGGGACTTCTGGGGTAGAATGGTGTGCTCTCCTTCTGGGGAATCTCCTGCACCAATCCGTAGAGTTCGCTTGTGCTCGCCTGGTAGATTCGGGTGCTTTCAGAGAGCCCGAGAATCCTCACGGCTTCGAGAATTCTGAGCGTGCCCAGGCCGTCGCTGTTGGCAGTGTACTCGGGCGCTTCAAAACTCACTTGAACGTGGCTCTGGGCCCCCAGGTTGTAGATCTCATCAGGCTGAACCTGCTGGATAATCCTAATCAGGTTGGTGCTGTCAGTGAGATCGCCATAGTGCAGCACCAGGCGCGGATCACCGACATGGGGATCTTGGTAAAGATGGTCGATCCGGCTAGTGTTGAAACTGCTAGAGCGGCGCTTGATGCCATGCACTTCGTAGCTCTTTTCAAGCAGCAATTCGGCCAGATAACTTCCATCCTGGCCTGTGATCCCGGTAATCAAGGCTGTCTTGCTCATGCCTTTGCTGGGGCCTCAGTGATCCTCTGCCCGCCATTGTGGACTGTGCATGGCCAGCTTCGAGACAATGCGGAACAGCGGCCTCGTGTTGGTGATGGCCGGGGTGGGGAGCAAGATAGGTCGGTGAGCCTGGGTGGCCTGTGAGTGCACTTCGGATTGCCCCCCCTCCCGGGGCTGCAGATCCCGTGCTGGAGCCGGTCCTGCAACGGGTGCTGAACGTGCTGCTTGCCGCCGACCTGCCTGTGGAGCAACTGGAGTCCTGGGAGGCCGTGGAGTTGGGCCTGGGCCCCGTGGCCGTGCTCTACCCCACCCCCGACCAGGCCCTCTGCGCCGACCTGCTGCAGTCCGAGGGCGGCCTGGCCGGCCACTACGCCCGTCTGGCCGCTCTGGCCTCGACCTGGGCGTCGACAGAGCCGCAGCTGCGTCTAGTCAACCTGGCCCTTAGCTCCGTGCCCCAGCTGGTTGGCTGGGCGGTGGCGGCGCTGCAGGGGGGACCGCTGACGGACCCCCCACCGGCAGGTCGCGACGGCTATGGGGCTGACCTGTTCGGCCAGGATCTGTGGCTTCGACCTCAGCCCGAAGCCCTCAACGCCGTGATTGCTCTGGACCTGCTCCAGAGCCAGCCGCAGATCCTGCCGACCTACCTCAGGCTGGACGGCCATTCCCTCGCTGCTGGTGCTGAACGGCGCCCACCCGACCATGACTGCCTCTCGCGCCTGGAGGCGTCGGCCCAGCCAGAGCGGTTGCTGGAGCAGTGCCAACGGTTGGCCCGCTTTGAAGCTGACCTGCACGATCTCGGCCTGGAGCTCGGAGCAGCTCGAGCCGAGCTGATTGATGCCGCCTGGATCCGGGAGCAACTGGCGGAGCAGCTGCAACAGATGGAGGCCGCCCTGGCAGATCTGGCGACGTGCCAAAGCGACCGTCTCCACCTCAGGCAACAGTTGGAGGCCGAGCAGCTCAACCAGGCGGAGCTGCTGGCCAATCAGCAGCAGATCCAGGCCACCCTGGAGCAGGCGGTTCAGTTCTCCCGCAGCCAGAATGCCCTGCATGACTCGGCCCTGAAGGTGATCAGGGGGTTGCAGCGTCAGCAGACCTTGATCGGCAGGGCCTGACCACCGGACGCGGCGAGCGCAGCCAAGCGGGCCGGCCCGGCCGGTCGTTGTCCAGATAGCCCACCAGTTCCAGAGCATCGGCGGCAGCAGCACTGGCCAGGGAGTCCTGCTCGGGGTGGGGCCAGCGGGCGATCAGCCGGCTGCGGTTGGCCTCGATGAAGCGATAGCGGCCCGGACTCGACCCTTCCGGGTGAATGACGAGGCTGTCCGGTTCCACGCTGAAGTCCCCGCCGAAGCGCTGCCTCAGCCGGTGGCAGAGATCGGTGTCTTCCTGGCCGTTGAGATAGCCCACATCAAAGCCCTGCACAGCGGCGAACTCCCGGGCGCGCAGCAGCAGACAGGCTGCTGTGGCGGCTGGGGTGCGGCGACGCTGCAAGAGGGGCGCTGCGGCGGCGCCTGCATGCAGGGCCAGGCCCAGGGGGCTGGCCTGGCCGAAGACGACGCCCAGGCACTGCACCTGGCCTGCGGGGGTGAGCAGGGCCGGTTGGGCGCCGCGGCACCGTGGATCCTCCAGGACACTCAGCAGCGGGGGCAGGGCCCCAGCTGCCATGCGGGCATCGCTGTTCAGGAACAGCACCCTGCTGCCGCGGCTGGACGCGAAGCCGAGGTTGCATCCCAGCGCGAAGCCGAAATTGCTGGGCTGCCGCAGCACCCGCACGCGGCGATCGAGCCTGGGTGCCTCATCCAGAACGGCGCAGGTGCCTGCATCGCCGTTGCCGTTGTCCACCAGCAGGATCTCCAGCTTCTGGGAGCCCTGCATTTGCCCCAGGTGCTTCAGGCAGTGGCCTAGTTCCGTCCCCGCGCCCCACACGGGAATCACCACGGACACCAGCTCGTCATCTCGGCTCTGCTCCTGGACTGAGCTCCAGCAGAGCCGCCGCCGTTCCTGCAGCAGGTTCTCGTGGCAGCGGCGCCGGGCCTCCTGCCAGTGGCGGGGATGCTCGGTGGGCTCCAGGGGGGCCTCGAGCTCGATGGCCAGGCCGGGCAGCCATGGCCAGCGGTGCCAGCTGAGCAGCCAGTCGCGCCCCAGGGCCAGGCGAATCCCCCGCTCCAGGCGGGCCTGGGGTTCCTCGCGGCCATTGAGGGGGTGGTATCGGCCATGGCCATCGGCGATCAGCTGGCCATCGAGCCAGAGCAGGGCGGGATGCGGGTCTTCCCCAGGGGCCTCGCCATCGAGCACCGCCACCACGCGACTGTCCCAGACCAGCAGATGCAGCAGGCCCAGCCGCAGGGTCGACGGGCTGGCCGCCGAGAGCTCCAGCTGGTGGGCCGGATGGGCCAGCACCCAGGCCAGCAGGGCCTCGGGGGTTTCCGGCAGGGGCCCCTGGGTGCGCAGCCGTTCCACGCCGTCACGCTCAAGCTGGGCGATGAGGGCCTGGCGGGCCTTCCGGGTGCACAGGGGCCGCAACCCCGGCGACGCTTCGGCCACCTGCAAGAGCTGCTGCAGGGCCCTGCCCGGCTCACCTGAGCCCATCAGCCGCGAGGCCTGCAGCAACCGGCGGCTGGCCTCGGGCAGCCAGACGAGATCGGGAGGAGCAGCAGCCATGGCTTCAGGCGCGGCGGGGGGCAGAGGTGTTCAGCCGCGGGCATCGGAGCCGTGGCCACCACGGCTTAAAGTGCCACCACGCCTGGGTTGCCGCATGAAAGCTGTCATCCTCGCAGGCGGTTTGGGCACCCGCCTCTCCGAGGAGACCCAGGTGCGTCCTAAGCCCATGGTGGAGGTGGGCGGACGGCCGATCCTGTGGCACATCCTCAAGATCTACAGCGCCTTTGGCATCAACGACTTTGTCGTGTGTTGTGGCTACAAGGGCTACATGATCAAGGAATACTTCGCGAATTATTTTCTTCACACCAGCGATGTCACGTTCCACATGGATGAGGGCAATCGCATGGAGGTGCACCACCAGAAGACCGAGCCCTGGAAAGTGACCCTGGTGGATACGGGAGAGAGCACCCAGACCGGCGGGCGGCTGGCCAGGGTGCGTCCCTATCTGGGGGATCAGTCGTTCTGCTTCACCTATGGCGATGGTCTCGCCGATGTGGATGTGGAGGCCCTGGTGCAGCACCACGCCAGCCAGGGCCTGCAGGCCACGCTCACGGCCGTTCAGCCACCAGGGCGCTATGGCGCCCTCCATCTCGAAGACCAGCGGGTGCGCCAGTTCCAGGAGAAGCCTGATGGCGACAATGCCTGGATCAACGGTGGTTTCTTTGTGCTGGAGCCCTCGGTGTGTGATCTGATCGGCGATGACGCCAGCGTGTTCGAGGCCGACGTGCTGCCGCGTCTGGCGGCGGCTGGCCAGCTCTCGGCCTTCCGCCACAGCGGCTTCTGGCAGCCGATGGACACCCTCAGGGAGCGCAACCGTCTCGAAGCGCTCTGGCAGGGCGGGCAGGCTCCCTGGAAGCGCTGGCCATGAGCATCGATCCGGCCTTCTGGGCCGGCCGGCGGGTGCTGCTCACCGGCCACACCGGTTTCAAGGGGGCCTGGCTGGCCCTCTGGCTGCTTCGGGTCGGGGCGAGGGTCGAAGGGCTGGCCCTGCCGCCTGAAGCCACCACCAGCCTCTATGGCGCCCTGGAACTCGAGCACCGCTTCCCGGAGCAGCTCCAATCCCACCTGCTCGACCTGCGCGATGCCGAGGCCGTGGCTGCAGCGGTGCGGCACGCCCGCCCCCAGGTGGTGCTCCATCTGGCGGCCCAGGCCCTGGTGCGGCGGGGCTACGCCGATCCCCTCGGCACCTGGGCCACAAACGTGCAGGGCAGCCTGCATCTGCTGGAAGCCCTCAGGTGCCTGCCCCATCCCTGCGCTGTGGTCATGGTGACCACCGACAAGGTGTATGAGAACCGGGAGTGGCTGCATGGCTACCGGGAGCCCGACCGGCTCGGAGGCCATGACCCCTACAGCGCCAGCAAGGCGGCCGCCGAGCTGGCCATTGCCTCCTGGCGCAGCAGTTTCTGCGGGTCGGGCGCCCATCAGACCCCCCATCTCGCGATCGCCACGGCCAGGGCTGGCAACGTGATCGGCGGGGGCGACTGGGCTCCCGATCGGATCGTGCCCGATGCGATGCGCGCCTGGGCTGCAGCGGAGACCCTGGACCTGCGCCACCCCCGGGCCACCCGTCCATGGCAGCACGTGCTCGAACCCCTGGGCGGCTACCTGCAGCTGGCGGAAGCGCTGAGCCGGCATCCGGCGGCTTTCGCCGAGGCCTGGAACTTCGGACCGGGGCTGGAGTCGAACCGCATGGTGCAGGAGCTGGTGCTGGCCCTGCAGACCCACTGGCCTGGCCGCTGGCGCGATTGCAGCGGCCCTGGGGCTCCCCATGAAGCCGGCCTGCTGCACCTGGCTATCGACAAGGCCGTCAGCCGGCTGCTCTGGCAGCCCCGCTGGGACTTCGCCACCACCGTGGCTCGCACGGCCGGCTGGTACCGACAGGTGTATGAAGGGTCGTCACCGCTGGCGTGCTGCCAGGCTGACCTGGAGGCCTATGGGGCGGGCTGAGCCATGAATGACCACGTTCAGAGTGTCTTTGCCGAACGCCATCAGCTCGACCTGCTGATGATGCGTGGCAACAGGATTCCCTCCCCCACCGCCCATCGCCGGCGCAGCGATCCCTATGGGGTTCATCTGGGCACGGGAGCCACCCCGGAGGCGTTTGATGGCAGGGTCGACGCCCTGCGCATCCACCGCCTGGAGCGCTTCTCCAACAGCCTTGCCCAGCTCTGCCATGCCTCTCACCTCGCCCGTCGGATCGGTGCCAGGGTGCTGGAGATTCCAGATGCCTGGTACCTCCGCAGCGGCTCCACGCGTCTGGCCAATGGCCTGGAGGTGATCAATGGTCTCAGCCATTTCCCCCCCGAACACACCCGGCTGGAGGGGCGCTTCTTCTACTGCCATACTCTCGGCGCCCTGGCCCATCCGATGCCCGGCTTCCGCAGCCTGCTGCAGCAGTTACGCCCCGCCATGACCCTGGCGCTGGAAGGGCAGGCTCTGCCGGACGACCACCTGGTGGTGCACCTCCGCTGCGGCGACATTTTCGATCGCCATCCCCATCCAGGCTACTACCAGCCGCCGCTGGCCTTCTACACCCTGGTGCTGCAGCAGCGGGACTGGGCCCATGTGCACCTGGTGTTTGAAGACTTCGGCAATCCCGTGGTGCTGGCCCTGCAGCAGCACTGCCGCTCCCTGGGCCTAAAAGTGACCCTGCACAGCTGGGGCCTGGAGCGTGACATCGCCTTTCTGGTGCGCGGGCGGCATTTCGTGGCGGGACGGGGGACCTTCATGCAGGGGGTGGTCGCCCTCTCCCCCCATGCTCGAACCGTCTACAGCTTCTGGCCCTTCGATCCCGACCACGGCTGGGGACTCGACGGCGTGACCAATGTGCTGATCGAAGACCGCAACGGTCGCTACCTGCGCAAGCTGCGGCCATGGCGCAACTCCCGCCTGCAGCGGGCCTTCATGCTGGCTTACCCCGAGCGTCTGCTGGATCAGCGAACGGCCTGATCAGCGGGCTGGCTCAGCCGACGACAGATTGATCGACCGCCTCCTCTCGACGACGCAGGGCCTGGAGGGAAGTACGGCCTGGAGGCTTGCAGAAGCGGTGCCGTGAGAGGGCCAGGGGGAGAGCCGCCGGCGTGATCGGCCCCTGGGCCGGCCAATCCATGCCCCAGACCCTCAGCCCAAACCGTTGCTGGGCCTCGGCGAACTCGGCGGCGAGGGAGGGCGCGTCGAACAGGTCGGCCCAGCTGGTCTTCGGCGCCTCATCCAGGCTCGATCCCGCGAGCTGGGCCTTGAGCTTCCGGCGCAACTGCTGACGCCGTTCGCCTCGGGGGGGTTGATTGAGGCCCTGGAGGCATTGCTGAGCGAGTGCCACAGCGCGCGGCGAGAGATCTGGGGAGATCGGCAGTCCGGCCTGCCATGGCGGCGGGGCTGTCATGGACTCACCGCCGGATGCAGGCAGGTCGGAGCAGCCGGCACCTCCAAACAGGCTCAGGGTGGTCCAGGTGCTGGCGAGGCGGTGACCCCCGCCAGGCGGGTGCAGGACAAAGCGCAGCCCTCGGGCGCCGCACCATTCCAGCAGCGGTTCGAACAGGCGATCCAGCCGGTAGCGCTGGGGATGGCGCTCCAGTTGGCGTGCGGCGAAGGCGTCATAGGAGCCTGCACAGCGGAAGGCCATCAGACAACGGGCGAAGTCGCGCGCCAGTTGTTCGCGGCCGTCAAAGAGATGCACCACGATGGCCAGCTGGAAGCCCCGTTCGTCCACCTGCTGCCGCAGGCGGCCGAAGCGGCGTTCCTGAAGCAGCGACGGCACCAGGCCGGGGGCTACAGCCCACAGGTGTTCATGGCGCCGCCAGGGCTTCCACAGGCGCCCTCGCTCGAGGCGGTTCCAGGCGCTCCAGTCGTTCCGCAGCACCGCCGGCAGCAGCGTCTCGCCGGGATGGGCCGAGATGCCGTGCCGCCGCAGCTGCCGGCGGTTGGCCGAGACATCCGCGGCCAGCTCGGCCATCAGGCCGCCATCCAGACCGGTGTGAAGCAGCAGCTCGCGGGGAGCCTTGTAGTCACGTCCTGCCCCGGACTTCACCATGTGCACCACCCAGGCCCCTGCACCCTACGGGTGAGGGTCTCTGGCAGGCTGTCACCGCCGCAGCGGCACCTTCTCCATGGCGCAGCGATTGGCCCAGGCCCACCCCACGGCCATCGAGGGGCTGGTGGCGCTGGCTTCATCGCCGTTTCTCGATGACCGCGGCAGTTTCCTGAATGCCTTCCGCCGTGAAGACCTGGCGCCCTGGTGGGGGGATCGGCCTGTGCACCAGATCAACGTGAGCCGCACGGAGCGGATCGGCGCCCTACGTGGTCTGCACGTGCAGCGGGGAGTGACTCCGGAAGCCAAGCTCGTCCGCTGCCTGCGGGGCAGGGTGTTTGACGTCGCCCTGGACGGTCGACAGGGTTCCCCCACCCGGGGGCAGTGGCTGGCCCTGGAACTGAGTGCTGAGGCGGGCAATGCCTGGTTGATCCCCGAGGGTTGCCTGCACGGCTTTCAAGTGTTGGAGGCTGGCAGCGAGCTCCTCTACGTGCATTCCGCTCCCTACCGGCCTGCTGATCAGGTGGGTGTGGTGTGGAATGATCCAGATCTCGGCATCGCCTGGCCTCTGCCAGTGGTGGATCTCAGCCCACGCGACCAGCAGCTTCCGCGCCTGGCCGACCTTTGAGCCTCCTCTGAATCGTTCGTTCCCGTCCCGTGATCCAGCACCGCTGCCGCCACTGCCAAGCGCCGCTGGAGCAGGAGGTGATCGATCTAGGCCATCAGCCCCCCAGCAACGCCTACCTCACCGCCGAGCAACTGCTGCAGCCTGAGATCACCTATCCCCTGAAGGTGTCGGTGTGCACCAGCTGCTGGCTGGTGCAGTTGCCGGCCCACGCGGCGGCCACGCAGCTGTTCACCGCTGACTACGCTTATTTTTCCAGCACCTCAACGAGTTGGTGCGCTCATGCCGAGCGCTTTGTGGCAGCTGCCTGCGAGCGCCTTGGTCTTGGGGTTGAGACTCTGGTGGTGGAGCTGGCCAGCAACGACGGCTACCTTCTCCMGTACGTGCAGGAGCGCGGCATCCCCTGCCTCGGGATCGAGCCCACGGCGGCCACCGCAGAGGCGGCGCGGCAGAAGGGCATCGCCACGATCGAACGCTTTTTCGGCGTCAGCCTGGCCGAGGAACTGACCTCCGAGGGGCGTCGGGCCGATCTGATCGTGGCCAACAACGTGTTGGCTCACGTGCCTGACATCAATGACTTTCTGGCCGGCATGGCTATCCTGCTGAAACCCAGCGGCCAGGTGTCAATCGAGTTTCCCCATCTGCTGGAGTTGCTGCGGGGCAACCAGTTCGACACCATCTATCACGAGCACTACAGCTATATCGGCCTGGCCACCCTGCAGCTGATCGCCGGCCAGGCCGGCCTCCAGCTGATGGAGGTGGAGAGACTTCCCACCCATGGCGGCAGCCTCAGGGTCTGGCTGGCTCGTCGCGACGCGGATCAATAGCCGTCAACCCAGGCCCAGGCCAGGATCGACACCGTGCTCGCCGCCGAGGCCGACGCAGGGCTCTGGTCTGTGGAGGCCTTTCGAGGTTTCCAGCAGCGAGCCGAAGCGACCAAGCATGCCCTGCTGAGGTTCCTGCTGGAGGCCCGGCAGCGAGGCCAGACGGTGCTGGGCTATGGAGCGGCGGCCAAGGGCAATACCCTGCTGAACTACGCCGGCGTGCGTGCCGATCTCCTGCCCGTGGTGGCGGATAAGGCAGCCAGCAAGATCGGTCGCTTTCTGCCAGGCAGCCACATCCCGGTGCTCTCACCAGAGCAGTGGCTGGCTCTGGAGCCGAGCCAGGTGCTGGTGCTGCCCTGGAACCTGGCGGCTGAGGTCAAGGCCAGTATTCAGGCCAACCCGGAGATGCTGTTCTACCGGGCAATCCCTACCCTGGAAAGCCTCTGAAGCTCCGAGGCCTCAAGCCAGTTCTCATGCGAGCCAGTTGTCTCGTGACAGTGTTCATCCCTGGGGGGGATCGGTGTACATGGCCTTGCGAAAGCACAGGGGATACTTCTTCTGGCGCAGCCAGTCGCGGGCAGCCTGTTCAGAGGCGATGGCTTCCTCCACGGAGAGGGTTTCCTTCCAGGCGCCAAAGCGGCCATCGGTGATGTGATTGGTGGTGATGAATGTTTCCAACCGCACCGATTGATCGCCTGTGCTCACAAGCTGGGAACGCTGCCGCTGCTTATCTGGCGCAGCCTCTTCCACCAATTCCTGTTTGAGGGCAGTGGAGACGGATAAGTCCAGAAAACTTTCCAGATCATTCACGAGGCTGGGGATGTCATTAACGATGGTTTCGTAACGCCCGATCCAGCAGTGACGTCGATCTTCGAATACTGCCCCGATCTCGATCTCCTCGCGAACAAACTTGGCTGCAATCTTTGGACCACGATCTTCGCTGCCAAACAGGAAGCGATTCTTGCGCCAAGCTGAGGCCAAGGCATCCCGGACATCGCGGTAGGTGTAGAGGTAGAGAGCACCTTGATCGGGAAGCGCACGGCGCAGCTCCCGCCGCGGGATATGAACCTTTGCGAGCCAAGTGTGATCAGGATCACTGGCTCTGGCATGCATCTGCTCCACTGAGCTGCCGAGACCGTTACTGCTGACGGTCAGCTCGCAACTAGCGCTCAGCAGGCCCTTGGCCAACTGAGCTACCAAGGTTGAGCCAGATCGGTGCATCCCACAAACCACGACCAGCATGACTCGCATCCAAAACCATCTGTAGACTCTAGAATGCAGAGTCACCGGCCCCCTGACAAATCTGTCAGGCAACTGGTGAGGGCGGGCGAGGGTTTGGAGTTGAGCTCAGGGCCATGTTGTCATGGCATAGCCATAGCCATGAAAATCAAGCCCATTGAGTTTGTTGATGCGCTCTACTGAGCGCCGATCAACGCGTAAAGCAGGATCTACCCCATACTTTGCAGCCATTGCATGCTGCAGCTGAGGAACTGGAAGCGAAAGCCTGTAGGGAATGTCTTCCACGGCATCGTCGAGGTCTTCGAGCGTATAGATCGCATCGAGCTCCTCAGTTGGGATATTCCCGTAAACGCAATTGGGACGGTAAGCACGTGTACACTTTGATTCGAGATCTAGTAGGTCCGAAATCGCATGAAAGGGAGTGTCATGCTCCAGCGTGATAGGAAATCCCAGCTTCTATCTGTACCGGCAAAAGTTAATGGAATGGTTCTTGACGCGCACTCCGTAATATCGACTGAATCTGGAGAGAAATGAGAACGAGCTTGAGTATGGATCGAGGACAATCGTAAATTTAAAATAGTCTCCCCAGAGCTCGGAATAGAGTGTTTTTGCTTGGATGGTCGTTAGACGTTTCTCATTGGGACTGGATAGGAATTGTGGATTAGTCTCAAGTCATGATTCGATGCTGGTCCCTGCGGTGCGTGGAATGTGAATAAAAATACAACGATATTCATGGGAGATCATAGGTTGAATAGGATCTTCTAGTCGGCAGCTAGCTTTTCTATGGACTGAACCACAGTATTTATATTAAAATTGTTGCTGCGTTGAAAGCCTTCGTCGGCATTGAGACGCATGGAGATGTCCGGATGGCAGTCCACATAAAAATCTTCGAACTTGCATGCTGCATCAATATTCACCCAGTTGGTGCTGAGGGTTTTCGACCCTGCTAGGAACATGACCTGTCTAGCAGGAGGATGGCCTTCTGTCGGGGGCACAAAGACCTTGAGATTCATGCAGGCTTGGGGAAAACCGATCACCCACTCGTACTCGCGATAGAGGGCCAGCTTCTGCTCAAAGCTCAACTCTTCGGGGCAAATCACATCAACTTGACGTAGTCTCCCGATGCGGTCAACCACATCAGCTTCTCCTGGAAACTTGGTTGTTCCTGCGCTCAGTTTGTGGCGGGATAGATAAGCAATCTTCTGTTTGTGCTTAGTATGGATTAGCTTTTTGCGCAGCTGGGGGCACAAGGCAGCAAGGCAAGCGTGGTGAAAGTCGCTGGTGACAAAGCAGCGATCCCTGTAAAGTACGCTGCTGGATACCAGTGTTTTAGCTCTGATCGGTCTGCGGACAAGTCTTGCCCTCTCCCGGATGCCTAGGCAGTCCAGCCACTGGGTCAGCAAAGGCTCGTTCGCAAGGGTTTTTCCCTTCCGCAGTCGGTGATAGTGAAACCAGATAGGAGCATCAAGATCTCGAAACAACCGTAATAATTGATAGGTTCGGGTTAGATCCAGAAGTAAGTGACCGAAATGATCAAATAGAGTGCCACCATACAGTACCAATTCTTTATCCATGGGTTGGGCGCCGATCCCCTGGCCTTGGCTGATCTCCCGAAGCCGGTCTTCTTGGGGGTAATTGAAGTGTCGTGCACCGCGTTTGTCGTTCAAGGCTTCAATGAGTGCCCCATCTTTGTTCACCACGCCATGACTCATATTGAGCCACCAACGTTTTGAATAATGCTGGTGACGACTAATGTCGAGAACCAAAGCATCACTTTCAACGATCATCTGACTTGGTTGCCCGACTGAAGCCCTTCCCCACCATGAGGGATGGCGTTTCGTAACGGTGCCAATCAGGTTAAGGGCTGGTTGCATGATTCAAGTCAGAGAGGCCAGCCAGCCAGGTGGGCAGCACATCATCATAATTTCCAGTAGTCGGCTGGTTTGTCGATGTAGCCCAGGAATTTCCTAGTGTCCGCTTTGAGGCGACGGGCTACACGCCATTTCATTAGCCATGGCCACTCAGGCTTGTCAACGTAGCGACGACCCTGCTGACCCGCTTCATTGACCAGGGGCAAGTGGGTGCCACCATTGAGAAGCTGCCCTGCTTCACCTGGAAGGGCTAAAAAATCAAGCACAGTCTGGAGAGTATGTTGGGGTGATGTCAGCAGATCTTCAAAGGTCAGACACAAAATCTGTTCATCAGGAAAGTATCTTCTGAAACTGCTGATGCGCTGATAGTAAAGCGAGCATCCGATCAGAAAATGTTGCAGCCTCGAGGTTTCAAGTAGTTGGTAAAATTCCCTGGTAGCAGGATGCTTCCCTTTGATGTGACGCCATTGCGATACCAGACGATCTAGAGGGTGTCTGGTCATGTAAATGATCTTGGTGGCCGGTAGATAGGTGTGCATCAAGGCGGCTGTGTGCTCAAAGCTGGGCAGGGTGCTGCTGTACATTGTGCTGCCTTCTCCGCGTAACCTGGCCTGGCTGCCGTCCTCGAAGAGCTTCGCGTACCAGCTCCAGCCTTTGTCATAACGTCTACCGAAGAACTTCGGTTCCTTTGGCTTGGCCATGAAAATGTCGGGATGTCTGCCTAGCACTCTGGTCAGCGTGGTGGTGGCTGACTTGGCTGCCCCAATCACGATGAAGTTGGGAAGTGTGTTGGCTGGAATCCGGGCCACAGTGTCATGGTCGGCGCCTTCCAGCCCGCGCGCGATCGACGCGAGCAGCTCCTCCATGTCAGGTTCAGAGGCTGCGCTAGATCCAGCCCACAGTGCGGATGGTTGCGGCATCAGTTCAGCAGGGAAGCTTGGGCACCAAGCGTGCGTTCCGCTGCGGCCAGGCCGGAGGGCACCGCGGAGCTCTTGAGTTGGTCATGACGTTCAAGACGCTCGAGTGCAATCCAGGCTCCCTCCCCCTGGTTCTTGTGACCTTGCCAGATCTCGGGGATGAACGAGGCTGTGGGGGCGTGGTGCCGTAGCATTCGAAATAACAAAAGCCAGTCGATTTCGCCTTCGTCGATTTGAAGGCCTTCCCCGTCTACGCCACTGGCATCGGCCAGATGCAGGTGGGCAGTGAAAGGCAGAATTCTTTCCAGAAAGCCATCAAACGACTGGCCAAGGTGGTTGCAGGCCAGTTTCGAGTGGGAGGCATCCAGGCAAACCCGATAGGGATGCTCTTTGCAGAACGACTCAATAAAGTCAGGATCAACAAACAAATTGTGGAATCGTTGCCCGCCGAAATGCCAGGGGAAAGGAGGCATAGTCTGAGGGATGATTTCCACACCATCACAGCGCAGGGCAGACAGACTCGCCTCAAGCGCATCCAGCATCGGCTGCCTGGCTTCTGGCAGCAGGTGCTGATGAGCTGAAAACCCTCCTATGTTGGTCACCAGCAACACGTCTTCTGGACAGTTGAAGCGTTCGCGCAAGTCCTTCGCCAAATCCAGCACCCGTTGCAATTGCTGGATCGAATGCTGCCTGTAGTCGCTGTCGATGTTGCAAAGATCCAATGTGTGATCCCCGGCGAACAATTCAGGGGCATGAACCACGAGGCCCAAGGGGATGCGGTTCGGAACGGCTTTGGCAATAGGGATTTCGAGGTCTTTGTAGCTGAGGTGAATCTCCACCAGGTCTAGATTGCTGGCCTTGCTGAACAGATCGAGATCGTGATAGCGAACAGGCACTCCAAATCGATTGCCGAACTGATAGTGACGTGCCTGGACGGCGTCCTGCCCGAGGTCAGACTCAAAGAAGAAGTCGCCGGGATTCTTGTCGCTACTGAGCGTGTGCCCCAGCAGATCAGTGAGCCGGTAGGGCTGCAGGCCTTGGCCAGGGCTCTGAACTCGCACCATGGAAGTCTCGATCACAGTGCCACGGGGGATCGGGCAAGCTGCCACCAGGCTTTTGGCCAACACTTCGCGGTTCATCAGCTCTCCCTGGCTGATGGCGCGCTCGGCATCGCTGCCCATGGAGTCTTCCACAGCTCGAATAGCCTCCACCATCCGACGAAACTCATGTGGCAGCAGGCTCACTTTGTGGTCGTTGCCCTCCATGCCCGGATCAAGGGTGATGTGTTTTTCCACCACGGTGGCTCCCAGAGCCACAGCGGCGATGGGCACCTCAATGCCACGTTCGTGGCCCGAATAGCCCACCGGCCCGCCGGAGAGTTCGCGCAAGCGCGCGAGATAGCGCAGATTCACATCCTTATAGGGAGTGGGATAGGTGGAATTGCAGTGCAGCAGGGCAAACGGGGCGCCTTGCTGGCGCAGGTGTCGAATGCCGCTGCTGATCTCCAGCTCCGTGGCCATGCCGGTGGAGCAGATCAGGGGCTTGCCCGTGGAGGCGATGGCCGTGAGCAGGTCGTGATTGGTGAAGTCCGCCGAGGCCACCTTGAAGGCCTCCATACCCCAGCGCTGCAACTTTTCGAGGCTGCTGACATCCCACGGTGTGCACAGGGGAATCATGCCCTTGCGGGCCGTGTAGTCAAAGCAGCGGTAGAGCTCGTCGTCTTTCAGCTGGAATCGCTCCAGCAGATCGAGGGTGTACTGGGTGCCCAGATCAGAGGCCATGTCATTGCTGTCGCCAGCATTGACATAGAGATTCCTCATTTCCCGCATCTGGAACTTGGCACAGTCCACGCCTGCTGCGGCTGCCGCATCAATCAGCTTCAGGGCCAGCTCGAAGCAGCCATTGTGGTTATTGCCGATTTCCGCAATCAGGAAGCTTGCACTGCCATCCCCGATCACACGACCTGCAAGTCGCAGTTCACGGGCTCCTTCAATGGCCACGGCGGTGATGCGTCCGTGGCTGTCGAGCAGCGGCACCAACTGGATCTGGGGGCTGAACAGCGGTGCCAGATCGGCTGGGCTCATGCCGACCAGTCCGGAGCGGCACTGGGGATTCATGGCCCGCGTGACCGGGGCGTTCAGATCGATCGGGCTGCAGTTCGCCACCCAGCGGCGAAAGTCACCGTCGCTGAGCACTCCCTGAAGGATGCCGCTTTCCGAGACGACAAAAATCAGCCGTGACTTATTGGCCGTGATTTTGGCTAGGGCCGACAGAACGGTGTCTTCTGCGAAGACCACAAACTGAGTAAAATTCTGCTCGATCTGCATGGCCTTACCCCTCTAACAACAGCATCGACGATTGAAGCGTTTTGGAATCCCAGTTTGCTGACCCAGTTGGTCAGCCCAGTTTGTCATCCAAGCGGGCCAACTCAGCTGCTGTACTTTCGTCTGCTTTGCGAGAGAACAGTGTGTAATCCCCATAGCCCCTGCCAGCTTACAGGCTGAACCTGGGGCTGGCCAGCAGCAGCAAGCGCCGCCCGAGGCGACTGGGGCAACGCACCGCCTTCAGTCTGCGCTGGATGTTGCCATTGTCAGGCCGCTGCAGGGCGGCCATCTCCAGCAGTTTCCCCGCCTCGGCGTAGTCGTGGGCCGCGATGGCCGTCTCTGCGGAGCGCCGCAGCTGGTTGCTGGAGATGTCGGCGGAATTCACCACATAGCCTCGATGCTCCAGTTCCAGTGGGTCTTGAGCAGGGGCGCCAGCCTGTTGGAGCCGGTGGCGCTTGATGGCGTCGAACAGCTGGCTCGGGCTGCAGCCCTCGTCGTAGCCCACCCAGTGGAGCCAGGCCGAATCCCCCTGGAGTCCTACCAGGGCGTCGAGGTCGCCGATGGCTGCCAGGCTGCGCACCAGTCCTGAGCCCCCGAAGAAGTCGCTGCCCAGGTCGCTGCGCAGGCCGAAGTCGCCCATCACCAGCGCTGAGCAGCCATGGTCGAGTGCATCGAACAACGCCGTGGAGGACAGCGTGGCGAACAGGCGGCTGTCCGCCAGCAGTGCGGCCAGGGGGGCGTAGGAGACCGTCAGGTTGGCCGGACGACGACGGCACACCTGCTCGAGGGTGGTGGTGATGTGCTCGCCGATCTCATGGAATGTGGCCTCATGGGTAGCCACCCGGGGCTTCAGCACCACCTGCCAGTCGCTGAACCGTTGGGCCAGGTCCACCACCAGCCTGGCCAGCTGGCGCCGCTCCTCCAGGCTCGAGGGCATGGCCACCTGTTCGGCGAACACCAGCTGCCGTGGGCGATCGGCCAGGGGCCTCACCTCCGCCACCATGGCCCGCTGTAGTCCGGTGAGCACCGTGCGCTGGCCTCTAAAGGGCGTGTGACGCAGGAAGCGCTCGAAGCGGGCCTGGTCGCGCGGGCCGTTGAGACAGATCAGGTCGTAGCCCAGGCGCCAGGTGACGGCCTCCTCGAAGCGCTCCAGCACCACGCCGTTGAACCCGCAGAAGAGCAGGGCCCTGCGGTGGTGATCGTGCTGACGTGAGCGCAGGTAGGCACTGCGGAAGCCGGCGATCTTGCTGCCGGTGAGGAACACMCCGATCGCCGCGAAGCGGCTGAGACCCGGGTCCTGCAGCAGCGTGCCCAAGCTGCCCTGTTGCACCGTGCCCAGCTGTTCCATGCGCCGCTTCACCGCCTCCGGGGTGCCGTCCCGGGGGATCAGGTGGATGGTGAGCTCAAGGCCGGCGGCGCGGTGCCCCCGGGCCAGGGCCTCGCAGTACAGCATCTGGCTGTCCGAGTCGGCGATCAGCAGGACGGCGCTCATGCCTGCTCCGCCAGGTCGGTGGCCTGCGTTGCCCCGTCCGCCAGCCACTGGATCAGGGCACTGGGACCGGTCCCGATCTCCCAGCCCAGCTCCCGCAGCCAGCCTGGATTGGGGGACGGCAGATGCAGCAGCTCCTCGAGGTTCTCGCAGCTGGTGATCCGGCCCATCAGCCCGGAGCCGAACAGCAGGGGCCCCTGCATGTCGGAGCGGATGCCGTAGTCGCCCAGCAGCAGCAGCGGCAGCTCACGGCCCAGCACCTCCCAGAGCAGGGGGCTGCTGATCGTGGCGCAGACGCCGGCCCGATCGAGGCTTCGGGCCCAGTCCGAGGGCGGGGCCAGGCGCAGGTTGGCCAGGGGGGAGCGCTGCTCCAGCAACGCGCCCAGGCTGGGTTCGCTGTCTTCGACCGCGGCGGAACCGGCATGGTTCCCTGCATGGCCCAGCCCATCCTGTAAAGGATCGCTCTGAAGGATCACCTCCCAGTCCGGAGAGCTGGAGCAGAGGCGCTCCAGCACCTCCAGCAGCCGCAGACGCGCCCCCGGGGCGGGCGGCAGCATCGCCTGCTCCAGGAACACCAGGCGCCGCGGCCGGGATCCTGGGGCTGCGGCCGGGAGCTTCGGCGCCAGCCCCCACAACCCCAGCAAGGCCGTCGGCGGGGGCGATTGCCCGCACGTGCGCACCAGGTCTGCCAGCTCCTCCTGCTGACGCGGGCCCTGCAGGCAGAGCAGGTCGACCCCGAGCCGTGGCAGCAGATCCATGGCCAGGTCATCGCCCACCAGGGGCGTGGACGGTCCACTGAACACGGCCACCGGCGTACGGCCCCTCAGGGCGGCAGCCTGCCGCAGCCGTTGCAGGAAGGGGGGCACCTGAGCGGGGTTGATGAACAGCCCCACGCCGTCCAGATCGAGCAGCAGATCACTGCAACTCAGGGCCTCCAGCCCCAGGGGCGCATCCACCAGCACCTCCGCTCCCGCAGACTCCAGCGCGGTGGCGAGGGCCCCGCAGGCAGAGCGGGTCGCCGGGCTGTCGCTCACCAGCAGCACCCTCATCGGCCGCGGACGAAGTCCTCAACCCAGTGGAGACCGAGCACGAGGTCGCGCAGATAGCGCATCACATTTTTGCCGCGGTGGCTGGTCTTGAGGCGTGAACGGTTGCCAGCGCTGCTCAGCATCCGCCGGCCGCCGTGGCGGAGGGCGTACTGCTGCCAGGGCTCGGCCCCCCAGCCCGGCGGGCCCGGGGAGCTGGAGGGCCTGCTGGGCTGGGAGGCCTCCCTGCCCCGTTCGAGCAGCTGGGCCATGGCCTCGATGAAGCGTTCGCGGCCGTCCTGACAGCGGCCGTGGCTGTCGAGCCAGGCCTCGTCGTGGATCGGCGTGAACGGATCGGCGATGATCGCCTCGAAGCTGCGCACCGTGTTCGAGGCCACGAAGTAGTGGTTGCCAAGCGTTTCGTTCACCCCCAGGTCGGCCACGATGCGGGTGCTGATGCCCAGGGCCATTGCCTCCATGGCCGCCGTCGACGACACGGTGATGGCGCAGCCGCACTGGCGCAGCAGGGCGAGGCTCGGCTTGTAGTTGATCTGCAGGTTTGGTGATTTGCGCATCAGCTTCTCGATGCGGCTGGCCATCTCCCCGTGGCGCCTGTGCAGGGTGCGCTCCACTCCGGAGGTGCGCGGCTTGAAGATCACCGTGTGGTCTGGCCAGCGCTTGGCGAGGTCATTGAGCCGGTTGCAGACGTAGTGGCGCTGCAGAGGATTGCCGGGCACCGAAGGCTGCTCAAAGAAGACGATGCTCGGCTTCTCCACGGGGCCGCGGCGGCCTGGCTGAAGGCTCCAGAGGATCGGCAGGCCCGTCACCACGGCGTTGCTGGCCGAGATTCCCAGGGCCTGGCAGGCGTGGCTGTACAGCTCCAGGTCCACCGGGGAGTTGAGGCAGAGCAGATCGGCACCGGAGCGATCCATCATCCCCTCGATCTGGTGGCGGAAGAGGATGCCGGGGTAGGCGCTCACCGTCAGGGGCCAGCGCCCATCAGGCATCTCCGATCGCAGCAGCATCTGCAGCTCGCGGGTGCGCTGGCCGTCCAGGCCCAGCACCAGGGCATCGAGCTCGGCGAGGGTGGCGCGGATCTGGCGGAGGGTCTGCCAGTCCTGGCGCACGATTGTCACCTTGGCGTCGGTCCGCTGGATTTCAATCAGCTGCCGCCGCGACAGACGGCGGCCCTGGATTTCCAGCAGGAACAGGGTGGTCGTTGCCCCCTGCTTGCGGCACACCGACAACATCGCCATGGCGGTCTTGCCAAAGGAGTCGAAGCTCGCGATGGCGGCGATCTGTCGGTCCTGCAGGCGGCTCATCCGCCCAATCCTCCGGGAACGGCGCCCTCCAGCAGCGGGGCCAGCTGGCGGCAGAGGGCGAGATCGGCCGGGGTGTCAATCTCCGGGGAGAGCGCCTCGATCTCCACCGGCAGCAGAGGTGGCACGAAGCGGCTGGCGGCACTCAGGAAGGCCTGAGTGCGCAGGGCATAGATGGAGCCTGTCTCGAGAAAGCAGGGCTCCAGATCCTGGCGCCTCTGGCGGGGGCGGCTGGCGTCGTGGTTGAGGCCCACCCCCCAGCCGTCAGGATCGCGGCCCCAGAGGAAACCGTGCCAGGGCGTCACAGCAAAGGCCAGGTTGGCCTCCGACCCCTGCAGAGCCCGCACCACCTGGTCAATCTGCTCGCCGGTGGTGAAGGGTGAGGTGCACTGCAGAAAGACGAACACGGGGGGGAGGGCCCCTTGCTGGCCAAGGTCGCGCAGAGCGTGAACCAGGGCCGACTCCGACGACGCCCCGTCGCCTGCCAGTGCAGCAGGCCGGGTCACCAGCTCGGCGCCTGCGGCGGCGGCGGCCTCAGCGATCGCCCCATCGTCGGTGCTGACCACCACCCTGCCGATGCACGTGGCGGCGAGGGCGCACTGAACCGTGCGACCCACCAGTGGTAGCCCACCCAGGGGCTGGAGGTTCTTGTGGGGTATGCCCTTGGACCCGCCCCTTGCCGGAATCAGGGCCAGGGGCGGGAGAGCGGGATCGATCAGCGGTTCGGACCAGTCGTGGCGCGGGATCGGCAGTTCCATCCCCAGGACTCCGGGGTCCGCACTGAGCCCGAACCTAGCAGCGCCCATCGGGGCTCCAGGCACGCAGCCGCGCTCGGATCTGGGCCAGCCGGAAGTGCAGCTTCGGCGGTGGATTCAGCCCCAGCAGCTCCAGCCAGCGGGGCAAGGGGGTGGGGAAGGTGCCGGGATCGCGGCGCAGCAGCCCCAGCTCCTCCACGACCCGCTCCGGTGTGGTGAAGGCGCCTGAAGCCTGGCTCAGATAGATCGGGTAGTGGATCAGGGCGCCGTAGACAAGCTCATCGAGCTCCAGATCCCGGCCCCGCCGCTCGCACTGCAGCTGGTCGCGGCTGAGCCCCCAGCCGGCATAGAAGGGCAGGCCCCAGGTCTCCACAGGGATGCCCCGCAGCAGGGCTTCGAAGCCGGTGATTGAGGTGCGCACGTGCACGCTGTCCACCTCCTGGAGCAGATGGTCCATCGGCGCCTCGGCAAGCACCAGATCGCAGTGGCGGTGAGCCTCCGCTTCCCCTGGGCCGGGTTTCTGACGCCCGGAAACCACATCCGGATGGGGCTTGTAAATCAGGAAATCGTCCGGATAGGCCGCGCGCACCGCCTGCAGCAGCTGCAGATTGCTGCGCACGCTGGCCTGCTCCGGCACGCCATAGCGGATCGAGAGGTCCACCTCCACCTGGCCGGGCACCAGGCGCACCTGCCTGCGCCCCAGGTCTGAGGGACGGCTCCACAGGGGCGCGCGCAGGTTGTATTTCGTCACCCCCGCCGCCACGATCCGCTGCCGCAGGGCCGCGGCCCGCTGTCGCTGGGCAGCCGTGAAGTGATGTTGGGCCAGGAAGGTCTCCAGGTCGCAGGCGCAGGAGGCGTCGTAGTAGATGCCGGAGTGGTCCACCACCCAGGACACCGGCGGCACCCAGCGCAGCCACCATCCTTGCCCCACCGACCGCAGAAAGCCGTCTTCGGCGTGGATCAGGGGGCTGCCGGCCCTCCGCAGACCCAGCCCCACCCGGTTGCCCCACACCAGGGATCTCCAACCGGCCTCCCGGGTCGGCCTGGCATGGAAGGGGCGAAAGCGCAGCCGTCCGGGGCTGAGGGAGCGCTGAAAGCGCCGCACGGCCTGGCGTTTCCAGCCGGCGATCCCAAACACCTCCAGGGCCGGTGGCACCGCGGCCCGCTGGCGCCGCTGCAGTCCGACATGGGCGATCAGTGCCTCGGGACTGGTGAGCTGGCGGGTTTCGGGATTGAGGTAGCGGGCGTACCCCACCAGGCAGGCATGCACCAGATCCTCCAGCTGTGCACCTCCTGCGCGGGCTTCCCTTGCCCGGGCCGGGTGATCCGTGGCTGGCAGCCGTTCGTGGGTGAGCCCCCAGCCGGCATAGAAGGGCATGCCGAAGCAGTGCACGGGCCTGCCCCAGATCAGGGCCTCGAAACCCATCTGGGAGGTCACCACATACACGGCGCTGGCGGCTTCCAGCAGGGCCGCAGGATGGCCGCCATCAGCACAGGCCAGCACCCTGGGGTGCTGGAAGACCTCCGCCGGGACATGCCCCCGGCGCCGCCCGCTCACCACGTCGGGGTGGGTCTTCAGCACGACCTGGTGTCCGGGGAAGTCCTGCAGCGCGGCCTCGAGCATCGCCAGGAAGCTGGCTGCGGAGGCGGCGCCGTGGCGGATGGAGACATCGCCCGCCACCTGATCCACCACAAGCACGAACGGGCCATCGGGGGGCGGCGACTCCCGGGCCCCGTTCAGCTTGCTGACCCGGTGCTCCCGCCAGGCCGCCGCCAGCTGCCGGGCCCGCTGCTGCTGGGCGGGATCCAGGCCCGAGGCGATCAGCCCCTCCAGCCTGCTCGGCCGGGAGGCGTCGTAATGGATCCCCCGATCGTCCAGCAGGATGCCAAGCGGCGGTGTGCCCGGTCCTGGATCCACCGAGCGCAGGAAGGCGTCCTCGACCCGCCACAGGGGCAGGGCCCTGCGCACGGCCTCCCGTTCGCCCCAGAGCCCGCTGCGGCGCCGTCCCCACACCAGCAACGCGTCGGGGTCAAGGCGCCTGCAGGCACGGCGTCCAACCACAACCTGCGCTGGAGCCAGCAGGGCCTCCAGGGTGGTGTGGGCCAGCACGAGGGGATCGGGGAGGCCGATCAGAGGTCCTGGCCCGCCCAGGGCGGCAGTGGTTGCGGAGGTGCCTCCTGCAG
>NZ_JADEWP010000031.1:0-17423 GCF_015207535.1 Cyanobium sp. LEGE 06143
GGTTGGCGCGGGGCGGCCTGCGCGGCTGGGCTTCCCGCCGCGATGGGTGGCAGCAGCAGGGCGCCCGCAGCGATGGCGCCGCAGCAGGCTCCCGCCAGGCGGGAGAGGCCTGCCACCGCCGCGGCCTGTTCCGCCCCCCGGGGGCGGCTCGCGGGTTGCTGGGGCGGCCGGCTCGCTCTGACGGAATCCATCCAGGCCGTGCATGCCAGCCGAAGCTAGCCCTGCCGCCCAACTGTGCTGCCTCAACCTTTCTGGAGGACAGGGATCCCTAAGATCAAAGACTCTGCTGTCAAGGCTCGGTTGCCGCACGTTCCCTCACGGGGGACGTTGGCCCACCGGTTGGCCGGCTGACCACCCCATTCCAGAAGCCCTGGGCTATGCCACGACTGACCCGCCCTGTTTGGCCCCACTGCGACAGCCCCGCTCCGGCGGCCGTGGCCGGTGAAAAGGACGCCTGCGGGGTGGGTTTCCTGGCCGCGTTGAACGGCCAGACGTCCCATTGGGTGCTGCAGCAGGCCCTGCGGGGACTGGGCTGCATGGAGCACCGCGGCGGCTGCGGCGGGGACGGTGACTCGGGCGATGGCGCTGGCGTGCTCTGCGGCATCCCCTGGACCTATCTGGAGGCCGTCTGGCCTGCGGCGGCGGCAGCCGCAGGCGAGCCCCGCGGACTGGGCATGGTGTTCCTGCCCGCCGACCCTGCGCGCCGCGACCAGGCCCGCGCCTTCTGTGAGGCGGAGGCGGCCAGCCTGGGACTCCGCTCCCTTGGCTGGCGAGCCGTGCCCGTGGATCCCGCCGTGCTGGGCCCGATGGCCCGCTCCACGGCGCCGCTGATCGAGCAGTGGCTGCTGGCCGCCGATGTGGATGGTGACGGGCTCGAGGGGCTGCTGTTCCGCCTGCGGCGCCGCTGCGGCGACCGGGCCCGCGAGGCCTGGGGCCCCGGTCCGCACGACCTCTACTTCGCCTCCCTCAGCAACCGCACGGTTGTGTACAAGGGCATGGTGCGCTCGGAGGTGCTGGCCGCCTTCTACGCCGACCTGCGCGATCCCCGTTTTGCGGTGAGTTTTGCGGTGTATCACCGCCGCTTCAGCACCAACACCCTGCCCCGCTGGCCCCTGGCCCAGCCGATGCGCCTGCTGGGTCACAACGGCGAGATCAACACCCTGCTCGGCAACATCAACTGGGCCAAGGCCTCCGAGGTGAACCTCGAGGCGGTGTGGGGCCATGCCGCGGCCGACCTGCGCCCGGTGGTGAACCCAGCCTTCAGCGACTCGGCCAATCTCGACGCCACCCTGGAGCTGCTGGTGCGCAGCGGCAGGCCGATCACCGAGAGCCTGCTCACCCTGGTGCCCGAGGCCTTCCGCGATCAGCCCGAGCTGGCCGACCGGCCTGACATCCAGGCGTTTTATGAGTATTCCGCCTGCACCCAGGAGCCCTGGGACGGCCCGGCCCTGCTGGTGTTCGCCGATGGCCGCAGCGTGGGCGCCACCCTCGACCGCAACGGCCTGCGCCCGGCCCGCTACTGCATCACCAGCGACGGCTTTGTGGTGATGGGCTCCGAGACCGGCGTGGTGGATGTGCAGGAGAGCAGCATCGTGGAGAAGGGCCGGCTCGGGCCCGGCCAGATGCTCGCCGTGGATCTGGAGAACGGGCGGCTGCTGCGCAACTGGGATGTGAAGCAGGAGGTGGCCGAGCGCCATCCCTACGCCGTGTGGCTGGCGGAGCATCGCCGCAGCCTGCTGGGCCAGCCCTGGCAGGAGCAGCGCCAGCTGAGTGACCTCGACCTGCTCCAGCAGCAGACCGCCTTCGGCTTCACCGCCGAAGACTTCGATCTGGTGATCGAGGACATGGCCAGTGCGGCCAAGGAGCCCACCTACTGCATGGGAGATGACATCCCCCTGGCGGTGCTCTCCAGCAAGCCGCACCTGCTCTACGACTACTTCAAGCAGCGCTTCGCCCAGGTCACCAACCCGCCGATCGACCCGCTGCGCGAAAAGCTGGTGATGAGCCTGGAGATGCACCTGGGCAAGCGCGGTTCACCGCTGCGGCCGGATCCCGCCTCGGCGGCGGTGCTGCATCTGGGCAGTCCGGTGCTGAATGAGGCCGAGCTCCAGGCCCTGGGCCAGCAGGGCCTGCCCACAAGCACCCTCAGCACCTTGCTGGCGATCGACGACGGTCCGGCCGGTTTCGAGAGTGCCATCCAGCATCTCTGCCGCGAAGCCGAGGCGGCCGTGCGCACCGGCAGCCAGATCCTGGTGCTCTCGGATCGCACCGACCGGGACGGACAGACCGCTGCCCCCACCGCCACCACCACCTACATCCCGCCCCTGCTGGCGGTGGGCGCGGTGCACCATCACCTGCTGCGCCAAGGGCTGCGGCTGCAGACCTCCCTGGTGGTGGAAACAGCCCAGTGCTGGAGCACCCACCACCTGGCCTGCCTGATCGGCTTTGGCGCCAGTGCGGTCTGTCCCTGGCTCACCTGGGAGACCTCCCGCCACTGGCTGGCCCACCCCAAGACCCAGAAGCTGATCGAGCGGGGCAAGCTGCCGGCCCTCACGCCATCCCAGGTGCAGGCCAACGTGCGCAAGGCCCTCGAAGACGGCCTGCGCAAGATTCTCTCCAAGATCGGCATCTCGCTGCTGGCCAGCTATCACGGCGCCCAGATCTTCGAGGCGATCGGCATCGGTGCCGATCTGATCGAGCTGGCCTTCACGGGCACCACCAGCCGGGTGGCTGGGCTGAGCCTGGCTGACCTGGCCAGCGAGACCCTCAGTTTCCACGCCAAGGCCTTCCCGGAGCTGAACCGCAGCAAGCTGGAGTTCATGGGCTTCGTGCAGTACCGCACCGGCGGCGAGTTCCACCTCAACAGCCCGGACATGGCCAAGGCCCTGCACGCCGCCGTGGCCGAGGGGCCCGGCTACGACCACTTCGCCACCTACAAGACCCTGCTTGAGAACCGGCCGGTCACCGCCCTGCGCGACCTGCTGGAGCTCAGGCCCGCCCCGGCCCCCCTGCCCCTGGATCAGGTGGAGAGCGTGGAGAGCATCTGCAGCCGCTTCTGCACCGGTGGCATGAGCCTGGGCGCCCTGTCCCGCGAGGCCCACGAGGTGCTGGCGGTGGCGATGAACCGCATCGGCGGCAAGAGCAACAGCGGTGAGGGAGGCGAGGATCCGGCCCGCTACCACCCGCTCCCGGATGTGGATGGTGAGGGCCGCTCGGCCACCCTGCCCGGAATCCGCGGGCTCCGTCCTGGCGACAGCGCCTGCTCCGCCATCAAACAGATCGCCTCAGGCCGCTTCGGGGTCACACCGGAATACCTGCGCAGCGGCCAGCAGATCGAGATCAAGGTGGCCCAGGGTGCCAAGCCCGGCGAAGGCGGCCAGCTGCCCGGCCCCAAGGTGGATCCCTACATCGCCTGGCTGCGCAACAGCAAGGCCGGAGTGGCCCTGATCTCGCCGCCACCGCACCATGACATCTATTCGATTGAAGATCTGGCCCAGCTGATCCACGACCTGCACCAGATTCATCCCGCGGCGAAGGTGAGCGTGAAGCTGGTGGCCGAGATCGGCATCGGCACGATCGCCGCCGGGGTGGCCAAGGCCAATGCCGATGTGATCCAGATCTCCGGCCACGACGGCGGCACCGGCGCCTCGCCGCTGAGCTCGATCAAACACGCCGGCACTCCCTGGGAGCTGGGCCTGAGCGAGGTGCATCGCTCCCTGCTGGGGAACGGGCTGCGCGATCGCGTGCTGCTGCGAGCCGATGGCGGCCTCAAGACCGGCTGGGACGTGCTGATCGCGGCCCTGCTGGGGGCTGAAGAGTTTGGCTTCGGCTCGGTGGCGATGATCGCCGAGGGCTGCATCATGGCCCGCGTCTGCCACACCAACAACTGCCCGGTGGGGGTGGCCACCCAGAAGGAAGCCCTGCGCCAGCGCTTCACCGGCCTGCCGGAGCACGTGGTGAACTTCTTCCTGTTCGTGGCCGAGGAGGTGCGCCAGCTGCTGAGCGTGCTCGGCGTGGCCCGCCTCGAAGACCTGATCGGCCGCACCGAACTGCTGCAGGCCCGCGAGGTGCCGCTCACCAAGACGAGCTGCCTGGATCTCTCCTGCCTGATCGACCCGCTGGCCGAGGCGGCGGAGCGCTCCTGGCTGCGCCATGACGCCCAGGCCCACGGCAATGGCCCGATCCTGGAGGACACACTGCTGCAGGATCCCGAGCTGATGGCCGCCATCGAAAGCCATGGCGCCCTCAACCGCAGCCTGGCGATCGTCAACACCGACCGCAGCGTGGGCGCCCGCCTCGCCGGCGAAATCGCGGTCCGCCATGGCAACCGCGGCTTTCAGGGCCAGCTCAACCTCAGCTTCACCGGAGCCGCCGGCCAGAGCTTCGGGGCCTTCCTGCTGCAGGGCATGAACCTGCGCCTGGTGGGCGACGCCAACGACTACGTGGGCAAGGGCATCAACGGGGGCCGGATCACCGTGCTGCCTCCCTCAGGCGGCCGTGATCCCGGCAGCCAGGTGATCCTCGGCAACACCTGCCTGTATGGCGCCACCGGCGGCGAGCTGTTTGCCCTGGGCCGCGCCGGCGAGCGCTTCGGCGTGCGCAACAGCGGCGCCAAGGCCGTGGTGGAGGGCACCGGCGACCACTGCTGTGAATACATGACCGGTGGCGTGGTGGTTGTGCTCGGCCCCACGGGCCGCAATGTGGCGGCGGGCATGACCGGTGGTGTGGCCTTCCTGCTGGATGAAGCGGGTGGGCTGGCCGATCGCCTCAATCCGGAGACGGTGGCGCTGTGTGATCTCACCACGCCGGAGCAGGAGGGGCTGCTGAGGCCTTTGCTCGAGACGCACCTAGAAACCACAGGTAGTAGCCAGGCGGCCAGAATTCTGGCGGACTGGAGCAGCTGGAAGGGGCGGTTCAAGGTGCTGGTGCCCCCCAGCGAGAAAGAGGTGTTGGGCATGGTGGAGCGGGAGGCTGTTGCTGCTGGATGAAGAGCCGCCGCTCGATCTTGCTCTTAAACCTCTGGGTGAAGGGTGGTTTGGTTGCGCTGGGCAACAGCCACCTGATGCACTCCACTCCTTCCTGGATATCCCATTGCCCCAAGGGAAGGAAAGTCCGTTTCCCTTCATCCATAAGGGTTGGGCTTTAGTCCCAAGCGACAGTGAACGTTCCCTTGTGCTGCTCACCACTACCAGTTCCATTCCAGAAGCCCTGCACGTTCCATTGGCCTCCTTGTTTGAGCCTATGCCTCTGCCTAATGCCCTCTCGGTGCTGCTCAGCACCGAGAACACAATGGCGGCTGGGACGTTCGTTCTAGATCATTGATCCCCCCTCCTTTTATCCTGCAAGGTACCCCCCTACTTCTGTTGTTAAAAAGCGGATCGAAAATTCCCGCCCCAAACAAGCGATAAGGAGTAAGCCCTGCCAAGATCATTGTAGTTGGTAACGTTCTCGGCTGATATGTTGATCCCGATTGGAAGCCCTCTTACTGGGCTTACAGATAGAGTGGTATTCACCCCTCTACCGGCCCAGCCTGCTGATACACCGACATTATCACTGAGCTCCAGCCCCAATGAACCGAAGAGGCCTTCCTGAATGACTTCTGGGGATCTCACTTCCTGGAACTTTCCCCCACCATAGCCAAAGTTAAATTGAACGGTTCTCTGTTCTGAAAAGATCTCAACAGGGGTCGCCACTGACGTGACCAGGAAGGGAGTGATGCCATCATCGAGTCCTTTGCCATGGCCGATGAGGCCAAGTGCACCTCCCGCGAGAGAAATCCGGAGGTTTTCATTAGATACGAGATCGCGTGCCACTTTCACATCAATTGTCCCACCTATATTCTCATCTCGAATGCCTAGGAAATTATAGCCGATCTGCAGGCCAATCAAGTCTTTGCTAGAGCCAAGGCCAATGCCAAGGCCCACCCCCCCATCGACAGTCATACTATTCGAGTTCTCACACGTAAATGCCCCAGTCTCAGAGTTGGTGGTGCGGCATTGTGGACCATCATCGTAGGCGTAGATGACACTGTAAACATAGAAATCGTTCTGATTGGCGATGAATGCAGTCTCTATTCCCGATGGGGTGATACTTGGTTGGGGATAGGGCTGCTCCGAGGCCAAGGAAGTGCCCGTACCTAATAACGAGAAGAAAAGGAGACGAAGAGTCGAGGCGAAATACAAGATGTTTTTCACGATCGCATCTAATGGACTGTTGAGTGGTGTTCGGTTTTCAAGGATGTTACTAGCTTCTTTAGCTGCCATGCTTCAGCATCACTCAAGCACTCAAGGCCCAGTCTGGGAGGCCAAAATCCAGAGTGATCACTGGAGGCTGCTGCTGGTTGAAGTACACCCAACCCACCACCTCGGGATAGTACTTGAGATCAGAGAAAGCTTGCTTGAGCCACTGAATCCTATCCACTGAATTGTCATTGACTCCCACCTCTGCGAGGATAATTGGCTTGCTATACTTGCGAACCCAGAATCTTGATTTTAGCAATGTATCCATGGAAAGATTAGATGTCTTGCTAGCAAGTCCCCCATTCCACTCTGGAGTCGCGTAAATCGACAGACCAACGTAATCAACAACGTCCTCACCAGGCCAATAGCTAGATGCATGGGCAAAGCCAACTGGTGACCACATCCAACGAAGATTATCTAATCTTTCGCGCCTAGATAAGGAAACGATGTGGCGAAAGGCAGAGATATACAGATTTGGATCATCAGTGTACCAAGGATATTGCTTGGTGGATTCCATTTCGTGCATCGGTCTGATGATCACCGTTGACTTCGAGGAATCGGAAGCCGCCTTGAGAGAATTAAGAATGAAGTCATCATAGGTGCCGTTCGAGATGGCACGCAAAAGGGCCTTGTTTGCCTTCGTCTCTCTCTCTAGGTAGGTAGTCTTTGGCTCTAGGTCCATAATGGCCCAAGGCCAGAGCTCCAAGGTTAGCACTGGAACTGAATTGCCGATCTCAGCTTGCGTTACGAACGCAACTATATCCTCCTTATATCCCTCTCCCCAGGGAATGAATGAAAGCACAATATCAGCTGGAACGTTCTGTCGAACAAGGGAACCAGTGTGGTCGTGGTAGCCAAAACATGGTGATGGTTGGCACGTTCTAAAACTGTTGACGTGATGGGGCTTGCTCAGGGATGCATGGAATTCTGTAGTATGAACTCGTAGTGTCTTCTGCAGATCAGCTGTCAAACCAGTAGCATCGTGGTCAAAAATGACACTGAGTGACTGCGGTAGCCTAGTTATTACTCCTATGATGATCATCCCTCCGCTAAGGACAAGGCAAAGAGATGACTTTAAAATCTTGCTCATTTTTATTGTCGCGCCTTCGATATAATGAAGATAGACGATCAGCGAGGCGGCAAGCCACATCAGAAAGGCGGATATCAGGGCAAGAAAGTAGTATCCTGCTGACTGACTGCGATTTGCCAGTAATATTACAGCACTGGCACTTGATACGGACACGATCAAATACGGTGTCAGCATTCGCGTGAGCAGCGGGGGGGATTGATCCTTCCCCTTGGGAGTCACCCGGAACTCAAGTTCTTTGCCGCTGACACAGCTGAAGATTCCGTTGATGATTCCGGCAAATACCCACGGAAAACGACAAATGGTGAAGAGTGTGTATTCCCATGAGATCAGCCGAGCATTTGCGGGCCTGAGAAGGCCATATCTCTTGAGCAATACGATCGGCAAGAAATTGAGGAGTGAAACCCCAACGCTATAGATTAAGAAGTCTAGATAGGTCATCCTCAGTAGAGGGTCGTCTAGCATCAGGCATGCAATGGGAATTGCATAGCCAATAATCGCAACAGTAGAAAATATTGTGTACCATACTTGCGAAAATAGGAATTGAAACTTGGCTCGGGCTGAAAGTTTAGTGAAGTGCTTTGGCGTGTATCGAAGCAGGATGACCATCAGGCTCCTGGACCACTGAAACTCCTGCGTCATACAGTCTGGAAATGTATCTGGCCCATCCCCATGGGCAATGGCATAGGGCTGGAAGACCCCTTTCCAGCCGTGGGCATTCATCATCAATGTCGTGGAGTGGTCCTCTGCAAGCTCAGGTCCGAGTCCGCCAATCTCCTTGACTGCTTTGGTGCGTACGCAGTAATGACTGCCGATGCAAAGTGGCGCCCAGTTCTCGTTGTATCCGCATTGGAGCGGCCCATGCAACGTGGCCTCCGCGTAGAGCCTTCCCCGTGCCGACCAGCTTTGCCCCGCATTGGCATCGCAAATACTGGGTGCAGCAACGTAGCCAACCGCAGGGTCTACAAAAGGTTTAACAATCTCCCTCAGGTAACTCGTATTGGGAACATGATCAGCATCTAGCTGGGCTACAAAGTCATACTTTTCGTAGCCGTAGTGATCATAGAAGTAAGCAAGATTTCCCTCTTTGCAGCGGGTCCGCTTGGGCCAAGATGGTTGGTGATACTCTGTGATCCCGTAACGAGATGAGACGAACACCTGATTGGCCTCGCACCAGTCAAGAATCTCCTTCGTGGGCCGTTCGTCTGCAAGCCACGTGTCGTGTCTGATGTCCTGATTGATCATCGCAAGCAGTGTCTTCTGCACCACCTCCCATGGCTCTGAAGGCGCTCGCGTGACCACGATTGCCAACCTCCAATCGTTGTTTGGTTGAATGGCAGGAGAAACAACTTTGATACGCATGATGAAGGCGTAAAAGTATCCCGGGAGTAGCAGCTCAAAGAAGAGAACCGCCGTTCCTACTACGCTGCCTAGAAGGGAGACATAATGTTCAGGGCGA
Source organism: Cyanobium sp. LEGE 06143 (assembly GCF_015207535.1). Taxonomy (NCBI): domain Bacteria; kingdom Bacillati; phylum Cyanobacteriota; class Cyanophyceae; order Synechococcales; family Prochlorococcaceae; genus Cyanobium; species Cyanobium sp. LEGE 06143. Next base: position 8,786 of record NZ_JADEWP010000031.1, read on the forward strand.
AACCACCACGCTGAAAACAACAGAACACCCATAACCCATGGCACCACGCTTAGCCTGAGCAACAGTGTCTGCCGCCGCGTGAAGGGATTGGCCCAATAGCGATCAGGCATGGATAGGCTCTTGGCTGGCGTGGTGATCGACATATCGAAGAGGCGGATACAGCCGGATGTGCAATGGGTGGTCAAACACGATCAAGCAGACCGAATAAGCCAGTGCTGTCATCGCGCCCTAAGTCAGCCGTTGTCCAGCAGTGGGAACCTGTCATTGGTTGACGTGGTCGCACTCCCCCCGTTGATGCCAGTGCCAGGCATGGCTGAGAATTGTTTCCAGATCTGGGTAAATCGGTTTCCAGCCGAGCTCTGACTGAGCTTTACCGGCGCTAGCCACGAGCGCCGGTGGATCCCCAACTCGCCGTTGGGCGACATCCGCTACCAGGCTGCGTCCAGTCACTCCGCGGGCTGCATCGAGCACTTGCTGCACGGAATAGCCGGTGCCGTTGCCTAGGTTGTAGATGTGCTGTCCGCCCTCCGTCAGAAGATGTCTGAGGCCCAACACATGGGCTTGGGCTAGGTCGCTGACATGGATGTAGTCGCGGATGCAGGTACCATCCGGGGTGGGGTAATCGTCGCCATAGACCTGTACTCTCGAGCCGCGGCTGGCCATTGCCTCAAGCACAAGCGGGATCAGGTGTGTTTCCGGGGTGTGGTCTTCGCCCAGGTCCCCGGCGGGATCGGCCCCAGCGGCGTTGAAATAGCGGAACACGACACTCGGTAGTCCGTAGGCAGTCCCGAAGTCAGTGATGAGTTGCTCCACCATCCACTTGCTGCGGCCGTAGGGATTGATGGGCCGCTGCGACGTAACTTCTGTGATTGGCACCGTGTCAGGGATGCCGTAGGTGGCACAGGTGGACGAAAACACGATCGGAATCGCCGAACCGGTGCCTGCGCGCACTGGCTCCACCAGAGCTTCCAGCAGGGCCAGGGAATCCCCCAGGTTGTTGCGGTAGTACTTGGCAGGATCCTGCACCGACTCCCCCACATAGGCATAGGCGGCAAAATGGAGCACGGCCTGCACCCCCTCGCCGGCGCAGACCGGATGATCGCCGCTGAGCAGCTGATTGATCAGCTCTCTGTCGCCGAGTTGACCTACCACCAGAGGCACCCGCAGCACTTGGTCCACGATGTGCCGATGGCCATACACGAGGTTGTCGAGCACGATCGGGCTGTAGCCGGCCCGCTGGAGGGCCCTGACGGTATGACTGCCGATGTAGCCTGCTCCACCCGTGACGAGCAGCTTCATGACTGAGCTCTCAGCCTTTCGCGGAAGTAGGCGATGGTGGGCTCCAGGCCTTCCTCCAGACTCACCGTGGGCTCCCAGCCCAACTCCTTCTGTGCCAGATTGATCATGGGCTGACGTTGTAGTGGGTCGTCCTGGGGCAGGGGCACTGTGGTGAGTTCCAGGTTGGGATTGATCCGTTCCCGCACCAGTTCGGCCAGCTGGCGAATCGTGAACTCACCGGGGTTGCCGATGTTGATCGGACCGCAGTGATCTCCGTTCATCAAGCGGATCATGCCCTCGATGAGATCGTCCACGTAGCAGAAGCTGCGCGTCTGGCTGCCGCCGCCATAGAGCGTCAGCGGCTCACCGCGCAGGGCCTGCACGATGAAGTTGCTCACCACCCTCCCGTCATCGGGCAGCATGCGTGGACCGTAGGTGTTGAAGATTCGCATGACCCGGATCTCGGTGCCGTGCATGCGCTGGTAATCGAAGCAGAGGGTCTCGGCGATCCGTTTGCCCTCGTCGTAGCAGCTGCGGATGCCGATCGTGTTCACAGAGCCGCGGTAACTCTCGGGCTGGGGGTGCACCTCTGGATCCCCATACACCTCACTGGTACTGGCCAGTAGCAGTCGCGCGCCAACCCGTCGCGCCAGGCCCAGCATGTTGTGGGTGCCCAGGAAACTGGTCTTGGCCGTTTTGATCGGGTTGAACTGGTAGTGCACCGGTGAAGCAGGACAGGCGAGGTGCCAGATCCGGTCCACTTCCAGCCGGATCGGTTCGGTGACGTCGTGTCGGATCAGCTCGAAGCGAGGATGGCCGATCCATTGGCGCAGGTTCTCCTTGCGCCCGGTGAAGTAGTTGTCGAGGCAGATCACCTCCTCACCCGCCTCCATCAGCCTGTCTGCCAGGTGAGAGCCAAGGAAGCCGGCCCCGCCGGTGATCAGGTTGCGGATCAGTGCAGCAGGCATCGCTCAGCCCTCCCCCACGCGCCACACGTTCATTCCCGCCGCTCTGGCTGCCGATCCGTCGGCGACAGCCCGAGCGTCGAATAGCCACGACGGACGGCGCATGGCCGCCGCAATCTCATTCCAGTCGAGCTGGTGGTAGTGCTCCCATTCGGTGAGGATTAGCACCGCGTCGGCCCCGCGGGCAGCTTCAAGTGGGCTCAGGGCTGAGAACCAGCCCCCGTCTCCGTAGAGCAATCGGTAGCTGGAGGCCGCCGCAGGGTCGCTGTCCAGCGGTGCACAGCCCAGGTCGCGGGTGATCTGGCTCTGCTCCACCTTGGGATCCACGATGGCCAGCTGCGCCCCCTCCTCAATCAAGTCGCGGCACATGCGTATCGCCGGCGCCTCGCGCGTGTCGTTGGTGTCGGCCTTGAAGGCGAAGCCGAGCACACCCAGCCGCTTGCCGCTCACTGTGCCGAACAACTTGTTGACCACCAGCTGGGCGATACGGTGCTGCTGCCAGGTGTTCAGCCCCACCACCAATTCCCAGTAGCGGGCCACCTCCTCCAGACCGTAGTGACGGCAGAGGTACACCAGGTTGAGGATGTCCTTCTGGAAGCAGCTGCCACCAAAGCCCGGCCCAGCCTGAAGGAACTTTGGGCCGATGCGGGAGTCGGTGCCGATGGCCCGGGCCACCTCGCGCACATCTGCCCCGGTGGCCTCGCACAGGGCGGCGATGCCGTTGATTGAGCTCACCCGTTGGGCCAGGAAGGCGTTGGCGGTGAGCTTGCTCAATTCGCTGCTCCAAATGTTGGTGCGCAGAATCCGCTCTTCAGGCACCCAGGCTCGGTAAAGCTGCGCCAGGGCTTCGATTGCCGCGGGGTCCTCACCGCCGATCAGAACCCGGTCTGGCTGCTCAAGGTCGCGGATGGCGGTGCCTTCCGCCAGAAACTCTGGGTTGGAGAGTACCGAAAACGTCTTACTACCGCCGCCGCTCCCCTCTGCGGCCTGCAGGATCGTCTTCACCGCCTCTGCAGTGCGCACCGGCAAGGTGCTCTTTTCCACGACGATCGTGTGGCCCCTGGCCGCCGCGGCCACCTGCCTGGCTGAAGCTTCGACCCAGCGCAGATCACTTGCCTGCCCTGCGCCCACGCCACGCTGCTTGGTAGGTGTGTTGACCGAAAGGAACACCATGTCGGCGGCGGCGATGGCTTCATCCACCTCGGTGGTGAAGTGCAGATTCCGGTCCCTCGACCGCTTCACCACAACGTCAAGCCCTGGTTCGTAGACAGGTAGACGGCTTAGGTCGTTATGATTCCAGGCGGATATCCGCTCTTCGTTGAGGTCAACCACTGTCACCTGGATGTGGGGACACTGGTCCGCAATCACTGCCATTGTGGGGCCTCCTACATAGCCGGCTCCAATACAGCAGACAGATTCAACATTAAGCTCCGTCAGCACCCTGTTAATTCTATTGAAGCTAAACAATCTCACACAAATCGCCCCAATTCAAGTCCTTGTCTTGTTTTGGCGATAACTTGACTGAGAATGGTTCCCATTCATGTGGTATAGTTTTTGGATCTGCCTTCGCGACTGCTTGGACTAATCCTTGGAGCTTCATTTCCCAGGCCGCGCACTCGCCACTCTCCTCAGCCGGGGCGCCCATCAGCTTCTCCAGGAAGCGCTGGGCTTCCCCCGTTGTCCAGGACAAGTCGATAAGGGTCACGCCATGACCATCACACTGTTCACCGATGACCAATCCCACCAGAACCAGGCGCCGGTTTACGGCGTAGTAGAAGGCTGAGGCCGTGGAGATCTGCCTACAGGAGGGCCTCTCCTGCAACACCGTCGCCGAGGGGTTGGGTGTCCCCTCCAGCAGCCTGGACCGCTGGGTGCGGCAAGCCCGCATTGATCAGGGCCAGGCCGGTACCCGCGACCAGGGCCTGCTCACCAGCGATGAGCGAGCTGAGCTCAACCGGCTCCGCAAGGAGGTTGACATCAACACGTCGCGATCATGAAGCAGAGTCTTCTCCTGCCAATTCCTCTTCTCCGATCGGTCGGGAGTATAGCTTTCTCCAAAGTCCTTGGGCGCCCGCATGGTTCTGTCGTTGGCGTAGTAGAAACAATAGCTGATCTGTTGCCCCTAAAAGGTCTCCACTAGCCGCTAGTGCCTTGGACAAGGGAAAACGCCAGGCAAGGTGGTTTGAGTTCAACTTAATCGCTTCCCTAAGGTAGGCTACTCCATATCCTTCTTTGCCAGTTTTCAATGCTGCCAAACCTAGCAGGTAACAGTTTAAAGCTGTTGGCTTGCCTTCATAATAGGCATTAATAAGCTTCCCAAATGCGTCCTCATTTTGTTCATCAAGTAAGTCAAGCCATCCGCTGAAGAAGTCTCTGATGGGGTTTGGAAGATTACCATGTACGATCACAATGTCAATTAAGGCTCGATGCTCATCAATGGCTGTGGAGCAGACCTTGCGAGCTGCATTAACTACATCTCGAAGCGGTTGGGCTTGAGACAATGATGCCTCCGACCTTAGCACCGCCGCTGCTCCTTCGACGATTTCAAGCTGCTGATCAATCTCGATGCAGAAACTTGCCAGCTCTGATGACTGAGAAAATCTGCGAACTCCCTCCAGGATAAGAGCTTTCGCCGTATACAGCCTGCTCGAGTTTCTATGAAGTTTGGCGAGAAGCAAGTAATCTCTCGGATACGCCGTTCGATGTTGAACTAATTCATTCCGAGAGACAAGAATAGCCTGCTGATCATCGCGGAACTCATTAGTCTCTACGCACAACCGCATCAGGTAAGCTTCTTGGCCCAGAAGGCTCATTGCCTCGTTTACACATCTCAAGGCTTGCTCAAACTCGCCTCTGGCTGCATGGAGTTGGCTTAAAAGATAGAGGCTATGCCCATGTGTGAATGCAGTCCGATGTTGCTCTATCGCTACTTCGGCTTGTCGAAGACTTCCCTTGGAAATTAACCATTTGATGTCGCAAAGCTTTTCCTTGGCAAGAGTATTAGGGTCTTCTAGGCGCTGAATGATTCTAGTCTCAAGAAGACTGTGGTTGTTTTTGTGCGAATCAACTGCTTTGGCGACTCTATTCTCAACCTCCCGAGATGTGTAGTGGTCCAGTGGGGCTGACTGCCTTGTGCTAAGCTGAAAGTATACTCCAGGCGAAATACTGGCTATTTCGGCGGCACGCTTTAGTAGGCGCTCTGAAGCCTCAATGCGCCCTTTGCGCTGTTGAACTGTGTGCAATCCGAGTAATGGCAAATAACCCAGGCCCCATCGCTTTAGAGACCTACACCAGATGCTATTGGCCTCGCTATACTTCATCTCCTTGACATACTGATAACCAATAATGTTTGCAATCGTTGCAGGACCATTGTCATAAGTGAAAACTGCCGGCTGCAAGCAGTTCTTTGAAAACCGAAGAGACCGTCCTCCTTTTGGCTGCTCAAGTAGTTCCAGAAGCAGTGCTTCGCAAGCTTCAAACCCACGTATTTTTAAGCAAAGGCATGCTTGTGCGAGCCTGAGCATTGGATCTGACTCCAATGTGCAAGCTTGGGAGATAGCACAGAGTGCTGCTTCCCAAAAGCTGTAATGGGATTCAAGAAGCTTTGATGAGCGATAAAGCCAAACGACATCATCTAAGTGATTGGACATCTGTCCCTCTAGCTGCTGCAGAACATCCCAGCGCTCATTCTCTCGATGTTGCAACTCAAGAAGCTTGGCGTAACTCTCATAGACCTCAAATAGCTTCGGATCCAGCTCTATTGCTTTCTGAAGCAGGTTTTCAGCATCGTGGAACTCAAGCCTTGCAAGGTGATTGATGGCTAGTTGGCAATGATGAGCTGCATCCATCGTCAAAACTGAGTTCAATTCATCATGCAGCGATTCGATGGAAGATGAACCAGCCGCGGCTGCTGTTAATACCTCTAGCTTTAGCCGCAGAAAGTTTGGATGAGCCGGTTCAATCTCTAGGGCTTGGTTGATGCATGTTTCGGCCTCACTTAGGTGGCCAAGAGCTAGTTCTTTGCCTGCCTCTATCCTCCACATGTTGGACTTCATTTGGTTGGGTCTTGTATCGATGCTCTTGTGTTGCCGCAAGCGTATTCTCAACCTCCCAAAAGCCGCTTCTAGTTCAGTATCCTTGTAGCCTAGGGGTACGCTGCCCATGCTATCTGTGCGGATATCTTTGGCAAGCATCTTGTCTGCTGACCAGTTAGTGGTGATACCCATGAAGTGTCGTAACCATACCATCCCACTTCGAACATCTGGGGACATCACCGAAATGACGTGAGTCATCCACTGTGCTGTCTTTGGACATCGCGATGGCACAACTGACCATTTTGATTCAGTTGTGGGCTTTGTGTTCTCATCGAGAACCAAGTACTGATGATGCCTCGGCCTTGTCTCAGCTTTTTCTTGCCTAAACGGCGTCACCCAGTTGCCCGCAAAACGAAGATATCCTGTGTCAGACTGTTCAGTAAGCTGAAAGACTGACTTCATGTCTTTGCAGAGAAGAAGCTCATCAATATCTGCATTGACGGCGCTGCTGCAATTCTGTAGCAGCCGCCATCGAGCATGTTCGAAAATCGTGCACTGGCAGTAACACGAATCAAAGATCCCTTGGCCTACTCCCTCTCGAATGTCAAAGACCCCATATGGAAATGGCCAACGAATCACAGCAACCTGCACGCCCTTTGGAAGTGCTATGCGAAGTGCGGAATCGATCGCATCTGTCTCATACAGTGTCGTCTGATGGTCGTAGACAAGAATCCCATCAGCGCCATGCTCGTGAACATAGAACTCTGCCCAGTCGGTGATCCATCTAAGATCATTGTCTTGGGTCATGGCGAAAGCGACTCTGCGATTTGCAAAGAAGCTACAAAGACTTGGTTGGATGGCCAAGTCAGCGGAGAGCCCCCTGCCCTCCACTCTTATCCCTTGCGGTTTGTCAATATCATTGATTTCAATCAGATCTGTATAGCTTCCTTGATGATAAGTGTAACTGCATCTACGGCCTGATGGAATTTCGGTGAAGCGCAAGGCTAGATCAGATGCCAGGTTTAGAAGCTTTGGGCATACGATATAAGCCTTCTGGAAGTCATCACTCCAGAAGATATCACAAAACAGAGTTCGAAAGTCAAACTTGTCTTCGTAGTCTGGCTTTCTGAGTGACGGCCTTCTGGGAGGAATCCTTATTGGCTCTAGCTTGTGGTTGAGAACCAGAGAAGAAAGGTGAATGTGACTTGTCATGGCTGAAATGCGGCCGTTTATCCCAACGCTCTCCTTGGACAGCTTGGAGTTCCCCCGATTTTGTGGACACCGATCATGGGGTTACACTGGTCAGTATACGGGTAGAGATGAACTGCTGCTCGTAGTCGATCGAGACATGGTAACCGATATTTGAATGGCTGCGCTCGCGTTTGTAGTAGACCTCGATCCAGAATGCCGAGTCGTGCTGCAGCTGCTGGGGTGAGATCAGGACTTCCCGCTTACCATCCAGGTCGAGCTCTAATTCCATGGTGGAGAAAAAACTCTCCACCACGGCATTGTCCCAACGTTCGCGTCCCCTGCAGTGGTGGAAATTCCCTGAGGCCTGAGCCCCGGCGTAGCCGGGGCTGAGCTCCCACTCCTGGAACGCCAGTCGTTGCAAGGGGTGGGCAGGCCCGCTTCCCTGGTTTGAGAACCACCTCAACCAGACGAACCATGCCCAAGGCAGATTCCGGCGCTTCCACCCTGGCGTCGCTACTCGATGGCAGCACGGCCGGTGAGCTGATCCCCGAGCTGGCCCGCCATGGCCTGCAGCAGCTGATCGAGCTGGAGGTTGCCGCCGTGCTCGGTGCCGATCGCCATGAGCGCACCGAGGAACGCTGCGGCTATCGCAATGGCAACCGGCCTCGCCTGCTCACCACCTAGGTGGGCGACATCCCCCTGGCGATCCCCAAACTCCGCTCGGGGAGCTTCTTGCCGACGATTCTCGAGCCCAGGCGGCGGATCGATCAGGCGCTCTACGCGGTGATCATGGAGGCCTGGGTCAAAGGCATTTCCACCCGCAAGGTGGACGCCCTGGTTGCCGCCATCGGTTCGCAGGCCGGCATCTCCCGCTCGGAGGTGAGCCGCATCTGCCAGGGCCTCTGACGTGGACCCCGTAAATCGGTCCAGGGTGAATGAGAGTCCTCAGCCGGCCAGACTGGGCCGGGGACTTCACCATGAAACGCACCAGGCACACCGCGGAGCAGATCATCCGCAAGCTGAAAACCGCGGAGCAGCTGATTGCTCAGGGCAAGACCGTCGTCGAGGTCTGCCGTGTCATCGAGGTGACGCAGCCGACGTACCACCGCTGCCGGCAGCAGTACGGCGGGATGCAGGCCGAGGAGGCCCGCCGACTGACCCAACTGGAGA
>NZ_JADEWP010000034.1:0-17147 GCF_015207535.1 Cyanobium sp. LEGE 06143
GCCCTGGCGAGCCTGGTGCGGGGCAACCACCTGCTCGCCGCCGCGGGCACCTGGATCAGCAACCCCTTCACCTACCTGCCCCTCTACTGGCTCAACTTCAAGCTGGGAAGTGTGTTCCTGGGGCCGGGCCAGGGCTGGCCGGGCATGGAGAGCCTGCGCAGTGAGGCGATCTGGCAGCTGGGCTGGGCTATTGCGAGCCGCATGTTGCTGGGATCCCTGGTGGTGGGGCTCGCCGCCGGGCCCCTGGGCGGCTGGCTCTACTGGCGCTGGCTGCTGCAGGCAGGCGGCCAGGCTGATCCCCAAGTCCCACGGCCGCCCACAGGTTGATGCAGGCCCCGCCCATGAATCGGTTTCATGACTTCGCTCCAGGACGGGGATCAGGAATTGGCCAGGCCGGGAAACACCATCAGGTCGATGTGGCCACCGGTGGGATGGCGCCATTCGCGGAATTCCTCAGCCAGGGCCTGATGGTCTTCGCTGAGGCACTGATCCTGGAGATCCTGCAGGCGCTGATGCACCTGATCGAGGGTGTGGTCAATCAATTCGGCGGCCTGTTCAGATGTCATGGCCAGATGGGTGGTTGATGGACGAAAAATATCCTCATTTTGTAGACAACCTGCTTCGATTGAGCTGTAGCAGCAGACACACGGCCCGGGCGATGTGGCCGAATGCCCATGCTCAGAGCCACTCGAATCAGTCGTCCTTCACCACAGTGCGCGCCAGCCAGTCGTGGAAGGGTTGCCAGTCGTCGGCCTGATCAATCGCCTCCCAGAGCCTCTCAATCACTCGACGCACCGGGGTTTCGGGCAGGTTCCAGCGCTGCAGGCGATCGGCGATGGAGCTGGCCGCGCTGGCCGCGTCTGGGGAGTTGGCTTTGGTGTTGGCAGCCTGGTGGCTGCAGGCCCACCAGGCGTCGCGCCAGGCCAGCCAAGGCTGCCGGGGCGGCTGCGGGGCCCCCGCCAGGAAGGGCCCCAGCTCATCGGGTGTACTCGGCAGGCCTGCCTCTGCCACCCGCGCCGCCAGCCCCGCGAAGAAGGATCCGTAGCCCACGGGCCAGGCCGCCAGCAGTTGCAATGTGGCAGGCAGGGGATCCGGGGCTTCCCCCAGGCCATCTCCTTCCCCCCGCCATGCCGTTGGCAGCCCCAGCCGCCTGGCCATCAGCTGGCGGTAGTGGTGGTCGAAGGCCGGCGCGAAGCGCTCCAGGCGGGCCTCCAGCTCGGCCCGGGGCAGCAGCATCACCAGGGGCTCCTGCAGCAGGCGCAGGTTCTGGTGGGCGACTGCCGGTTGCTGGCCGTAGGCGTAGAGACCGGCGTGATCGAAGTAGGCCGCCGTGAAGTGCGGATCCCACCGGTCGAGGAAGGCGAAGGGGCCGTAGTCGAAGCTCTCTCCGGCCAGGGACATGTTGTCGGTGTTGAGCACCCCGTGGGTGAAGCCGGCGGCCATCCACTCGGCGCTGAGTCGGGCCACGCGCTCCACCAGCTCGCCGTAAAAGGCCAGCAGCCGCGTCTCCCCAGTCGCTTCGGCTGCGGCCACCTCGGGGTAATAGGTGATCACCACATGCTGCAGCAGCCGTTCCAGCTGTCGCGGCTGGCGTTGATGGAGCAGCCGCTCGCAAGTGCCGAAGCGCAGGTGGGTGCGGGCCAGGCGCACCATCACGGCGCTGCGCGTGGGAGAGGGCTCGTCGCCTCGGTACAGAGCCTCCCCGGTTTCCACCAGGCTGAGGCTGCGGCTGGTGGTCACGCCCAGACGCTGCAGCGCCTCGCCGGCGATCACCTCCCGCACGCCCCCCTTGAGGGTGAGGCGGCCATCGCCGCCGCGACTCCAGGGGGTGCTGCCGCTGCCCTTGGTGCCCAGGTCCTGCAGCTGGCCATGGCGGTCGCGCAGCTGGCCATAGAGAAAGCCGCGGCCATCGCCCAGAAAGGGGTTGTAGGTGCCGAACTGATGGCCGTGGTAGCGCAGGGCCAGCAGGGGTGTGCGCGCCTCGAAGCGCCCGTAGGCGGCCTCGATGTCGGCGTCGGAGACGCTGGCAGGATTGAGGCCGATTTGGTGTAACAGGGAGTCGTTGCGAAAGCGCAGCTGGGTGCGCGGGAACTGCGCTGCCTCCACCACGTCCCAGTAGTCAGCCCCGAGTCCTTCGAGCTGGGGCTCGAACGGCAGGGCGAGCAGGGGGTTGGGGCGCATTGCAACAAGCTTGAGCGGATTGACCCTAATGAGCAGGTCCCAAGGGACACTGGGTTGCCAACGAGGCAGGGGGAGCTTCAACGTCGGTGATCGATAAAGTCAAGAAGCGGGCGATCCTTGATGGAAGGCCATCTGCGCCCTCCATTCCACCAAGAACAAAGAGGGCAAGAGAGATCCTGAGATGTATGTTGCCGCCAAGGCAAAGTAGTGGTTCCATTACTCTGCAGATGGCTTGGCCTATGGGATGCGCTGCCGGATCGGCATTGAGAAGCTCTCAAGGAATGCGAGCCCGAAGTCTGGATTGCCACAGCCGGGGAGCACCTCCTACGGCTGGATGCTTTCGGAAGCAGCCTGCCTGATTCGATTGAAGAGGAGAAAGTGCCTTTCAATCCGAAGGAGGAGAATCCCTTCGGGTCAGCCAGTATCAGCTCGGACTTCGGAGGGGTCTATTCCTGCCGGGGCATCAGGAAAACGGCCTAAAGCTCAAGATACTCCTTGCATGGAGACGTCCATGAACCGTGCAAGACCACTGCTTCTTGTATGCTATCTAAAAGATCAGCGTGTCGGATAAAAGTGTACAACTGGAAAATCCTCTGGGCCCCAAAGGCAATCCAACAGGCCTGAGTACGAGGCCAGTGTAGACATTAGGGCCTTAAGTGGCTCGCATCTGTCTCATTGGTGAAAACAAGACTGGCCTTCTACAGATTGAGTACCTTTGTTAGAGTCCTATGATTGCAGGCGGCGTTCGTAGCTCACGCGCCTGCTTCAGCCTGGGCTGACGAATAACAGCTTTAGCCGGCATCAGCATCTTGGCCTCAAGCAGGCTCTCTACTATAATGATCACAATCTTTGCTCCTTGGGGCATGTCAGACAGGATTCTGGATCACTACACGGACCAGCCACCATCTCTGTCCAATACAATTGGCATCTTTAAAGGTGAGTGGAGCTCTGCCATACCAGGTTGTCCAGATGGTGGAAGAGCCCCGCTTTTTTCTGACCCACGCGCAGACTACTGGATCAAGAAAACAAATGAGTTGTTTGGCAGCTCGCTTACCTCAGAATCAATTAATGCACTCGAGCTGGGGCCGCTGGAGGGGGCACATTCCTATATGTTCTCCAATGCAGGCTGGAATGTTACTTCAATTGAAAGCAATTCCAGGGCGTTTCTAAAAACACTAATCATTTATAATGAATTCAATCTCCATGCCAAGGCGCTCTACGGTGATTTCATTCCTTATCTAAAGAATCCCAGCACGCCTCTATACAATTTTATTGCTGCCAGTGGCGTTCTCTATCATATGAAAAATCCCTTGGAGACAATTGACCTCATCCTGTCTAAATGTCTATCTGTGGGAATATGGACTCACTTCTATGATGAGTCATTGACAAGTCTTTGGCCTAATCGATGGAGCCAAATCGAACTCAGTGCAGGTGGCACAACTTACCCGGCATTTAAGCAATTCTATGGTCAAGGACAAAAAGATCAATCGTTCTGTGGCGGTGGTCAAGAGTATTCGATATGGGTTCAAAAAGACGACATCCTAACTCGCTTAAGCGATCATGGTTTTGACATAGATATACATTCCTGTCAAATGGATCATCCCAATGGACCTTGCATGACTCTATTTGCGCACTCGAAGAACAAGTCTCCCCAGTAATGCTTACCACTTTTCATATTCAGCCAACACTTCTGGTAGCGAGAAAGAGCCCCAACCGAACTGAACGATATTTGATTAGATCGTAATCCGATTAAGAACCTACTCATCCAATAATGAAGCAGATCTACCTCCATATTGGTCATGGCAAAACCGGAACCTCGGCGTTCCAGGCATTGATGGCACAATCTCAGAAGATGCTTCTTTGTGCAGGCATACTGTATAAAGAGCATCCCAGCTTTTCTAATGCGGTCCGATCACGGATAAGTTCTGGCAACATTGATCCGAGTGACACGAATAATTGGTTTGACACTCAGGTCTTGGCGACCGTGAGGAACAATCAGAATTACGATAAGTATGTCTTTTCCTGTGAGAATGCTTTCCACTATATGAATAGTGTTTACGCGGCTCTCGACGATAATAAGGATAACTTTAACTTGCACGTGATTCTAGCTGTCCGCAATCCAGGAGATATGCTCTCATCTGAATACCATCAATTGGTTAAGCGTGACGGGTTGTTCATTTCATACGAGGCCTTTCTAGAGCGCACTAGCTATAGATGCAAGCATGCTTTCAGAGCTCTCGAGATTATTGAACAGCTCGAGAGCAAGGAGATTTCCTTCTCTCTATTAAACTTTTCGAATTTAGGCTATGCAATTACCCGAAGAATCTCTGAAATCATTGGCATAGATACTCTAGTCGATACTCAAAAATTTACAACTATGAGAGTAAACCGGTCGATGTCTGTTTCAGAGTTGCAGGCTCTCGTTCTTGTCAATCGACTCTATGGCAAGTTCGCGGGCACCAAGCTATCAGATGCATTGGTTAACTCACTCCCAGATATTAAGTCTGACCCTTTGTTGCCATCGGCTTCGTCAAGCAAGAAGATTGCTGATGAAATGAAACCGATCATCCATGCGATTAATCGAAGATTGCCTCTGTCTTCCCCACTTGTAGTCACCAGCGATGTTGAGATAGAATCGAATTTGATCTGTCCCCTCGATGATTCTCAGGTTGCCATCATTAAGAGTGCTATTTCTGAGCTGAGTCAAAGTGAAGATCGCGCTTGGCGGGCAAAGAGATCAAGTCTTCTCATGAAGACAGCAAATAAGATCTTGGGAAAAGAGCCACTCGGGGTTCGTGTTGCTTTCAGACTGATGAAGCTTGCTCAGCATCTGCAGCCTTCAAGTCAGCCCATAAGAGAAAAGACTCGCAGGCTAAGAAGAATGATTAGGCGGTGACTCAATATCAGCCCTAGAAGTTCCTGTCATAGACTATTTGACTAGGATGCTTTTCTTGTAGAGTTTCGAAGAGACTCTGACTTAGAGCAAGGTAGTCTCGCTCTCTCCAATTATTGAGGTGGTCTGGCTCGAAAACATCATGCTTTTGATAGAATACATCCAAACTCGGCGCCTAGACAGAATACTCTAACGTTCAACTGAGGTAAATATCCTAGTATGGAGAGGTTCAATACGATGTTCTTTAGTGACGCCGGGGTAAATTGCCAACAATGAACATCAACATAGGATTTGGAGGCGTATTCGTTCATAGCTGCATCAATGCACCTTCTCATGGCCGTTGTAGCATTGCTGAAGGGGTTGAGGGCTTCTTGATACTGGTGACGGCTGAAGCATCTCGTTTCAAGTACTGAACGCAAACCAGGTCTTGACCTGTGCTCTAGATGGGCAACTATGACTTCAAGATAAGTAGATTCTGGAATAAAGTGATCGAAGCAATACGATTTATGTGGCGCAGTAAATGCGTAGTGCCCGGAGTCCTCTAAGGCTGAAAGCACATTGATGAAATGTGCTATTAAGTCGGGCTGATGCTCTACACAGTGATGAGAGATTATGGCTTCATATTTACTGGTAATCCGAGGAAAGCCATTCGCCAGGCAATAGTCAATGTGGGGAACTTTGTCGGGATTCCTGTTTAGAGCGTGACTTGCACGAGTTCGAAGTTCGTCGGTGCTAAAGTAGTCGGCGTATTCAATCTCTACTCCAGGCTTTCTAAACCTTTCAAGCGATGGCTTATCAAATGGCCCGATTTCAAGCATCCTTTGGCAGTGGCCAAGGGACTTGTCCATGAATTGCGTCCGATTACTGATTTCGCTTGCAATTCTGTTGGCAGCTAGACCATGATCTTCCCAATGCTGCCTAAGTGCCTTTGTTCTGAGGTCAGGCAAGTCTGGATTGCACTTTCGATACTGTCTTGCGTTGAATTCCTGGGGGATGGCGTCGTGCATCGGAATCGTTCCAAAACTAATTGCTGAGTAGGTAGCAAGAGTCTAGCCTGAGCAGAGTTCAACTCAACGTGTTCCCCAAACTTTAGAATCTGTTCAAAAGCCTGCCTGATGGTGTGTTCTTGGCGTGTGTGCCCCCCTAGAACTCATGGGAACTGAACTATTGGTGGCGCTCATGTTAGCTTGGCAAATGGCTTTCTGGAGATTTTAGCTGTATCCTCTTTTCGTGAAGGAATTGCATTTCTTTCCTAACAGCGCGCCTCCTTGGGGGCTGGGGCTGGCGAAAATCCCTGCACCAGCAGGACTGAATAGCATCTACAGAGATGGCACCCCCGTGGCTTAATGTCTGCTGCCGAGTGGTTCTCCGGCAAACTCTCTTCTGGTTTCTGGTTGGCAGACAGCACCGGAAAGCTAATTTCGTTTAGCAAGTATGCCCAGTTCTTCTGGGGCATGGCTGTCGAGCTCCCAAACTCATCAGCCACATAGAATGACCATGGGCCCGAATATTCGGACCAGTGGCACTCCACTGGCTCTCTACTGCTCCTGGTGAGTTGCATGTTGATGTTCCGCATGGACGGAGTTTGGCCTGCTTGAAGAACTCCTAAAACTCCTAGGGACTAAGGCCTCTGCCGGGTCAGCCGATCCCTGTCCGACAGATGTCGAGAACATCCGCCATCGAGGCGATCTGGTTGATGGTGCCGCTGAGCTGGTGGGCACCGCTGAGTTCCACCCGCAGTTCGATGCGGGCCGGCTTGCCAGGGGTGGTGCGCACCCGGGCGTCGCTCACGTTGATGCGGTGGTCGGAGAGGCGCATCAGGATGTCCTTGAGCACGCCCACCCGATCGAGCACCTCGATGCGCAGCTGCACCGGATAGCGGCGCTTCTCCTGGTCGGAGGTGGGGTTCCAGCGCACGGGTAGGCGGCGCTCGGGCGGCACCTGCTGCACATTGGCGCAGTCCTGGCGGTGAATTGTGATGCCGTGGTTGCCGAGGGCCACCGCCGCCAGAATCGCTTCCCCCGGCAGGGGACTGCAGCAACCGCCGAGCCGGTAGTCGAGGCCCTCAAGCCCCAGGATGGCGCTGGAGGCTCCGGGGCCGATCGGGCTCGCCGTGGCGGTAGGCGGGCCGGCCTGGGTTTTCACGGAGCGGGCCAGTTCCTCGTTGCTGAGCACCGGGGCGGCAGCGCTGTTGGCGAGGCGCAGCTCCTCGCGCAGGCGGTTGAGCACCTGGTGCAGGGTCACCCCGCCGAAGCCGAGGTTGGCGAGCAGGTCGTCGGTGCTGATCAGGTTGCAGCGGCGGGCCACCTTGGCCATCGCCTCGCCGTTGAGCAGGGCATCGAAGCCCTCACGGCCCAGCTCCCGCTCCAGCATCTCGGTGCCGCGCTGAATGTTGGCCTCGCGGTGGCTCTTCTTGTACCAGGCCCGGATCCGGTTGCGGGCCGTGGGGGTGGCCACGAAGTTGAGCCAGTCGAGGCTCGGGTGGGCCGCCTTGGCGGTGAGGATCTGCACAAAGTCGCCGTTCTGCAGCGGCGTGGCCAGGGGGCTGAGGCGGTCGTTGATGCGTGCCCCCTGGCAGTGGTTTCCCACCTCGGAGTGAATGCGGAAGGCAAAATCCACCGCCGTGGATCCCTTGCGCAGGCCCACCACATCGCCATTGGGGGTGAACACGAACACCTCCTCATCGAAGAGGTCTTCCTTGATCGAGGCCAGGTAGTCGTTGCTGTCCTGGGCGCCACCATCTTTTTGCCAGTCCACCAGCTGGCGCAGCCAGTTGAAGCGCTCGGCGTCGTTGCCGAGGGCAGCAGGTGAACCGCCTTCTTTGTATTTCCAGTGGGCAGCGATGCCGTATTCCGCCACCTGGTGCATCTCGGCAGTGCGGATCTGCACCTCGATCGGCCGATGGCGGCCGATTACCGCCGTGTGCAACGACTGGTAGCCATTCGGTTTCGGCAGGCCGATGTAGTCCTTGAATCGTCCGGGGATCGGCCGGAAGGTGTCGTGCACCACCGCCAGGGAGCGGTAGCAGCCATCGAGGCTGGGGCAGAGAATGCGCAGGGCGGCCACGTCGTAGATCTCGTGGAAGGCCTTCTGCTGGCGCTGCATCTTGCTCCAGATGCCATAGAGGTGCTTGGGTCGGCCGCTCACCTCGCAGGCCGAGAGCCCCACGGCGGCGAGCTTGTCGCGCAGCAACTGCACCGTGACCTGCAGCCGCTCCTCGCGCTCACTGCGCTTGGTGGCCACCTGCAGCTGCACGTCGCGATACGCCTCGGGCTCCAGGATCTTGAAGGCCAGATCCTCCAGTTCCCACTTGAGCCGGCCGATGCCGAGCCTGTTGGCCAGGGGGGCGTAGATCTCGCGGGTCTCGCGGGCGATGCGCAGCTGCTTCTCGGGTTTCAGCGCCCCGAGGGTGCGCATGTTGTGCAGCCGGTCGGCCAGTTTCACCAGCACGACGCGGATGTCGCTGGCCATGGCCAGGAACATCCGCCGCAGGTTCTCGGCCTGGGCCTCGGTTTTGTTGGTGAAGTGGATGCCGCCCAGCTTGGTCACGCCCTCCACCAGGGCGCGCACCTCGCCGCCGAAGTGCTGTTCGAGCTCCTCGGGGGTGACCTCGGTGTCCTCCACCACGTCGTGGAGGAAGCCGGCGGCGATCACGCTGGCGCTGGCGCCGATGTCCCGCAGCAGATCCGCCACCGCGATCGGGTGCACGATGTAGGGATCGCCGCAGGCCCGGTACTGGCCCTCGTGGAGCTGGTAGGCGAAATCAAAGGCGGAGGCCAGCAGGGCCTCGGCGTCGGTGGGGCACGACTCGCCGTCGCCGGGAGGGGCGTGCATGATGCAGTGCTGGAGCCACTCCGGCAGCGGCACGCCGTAGTCGTCCGGACTGTGGATCGGGCGTGGCTTGGGGAGGGCCCGGGCCGCCGGAGGCCCGATGGCGAGGTCGAGGCATGGGGCCGTCCCAAGGCTCTCCAGGCTGGTCTGCAGCCCTGACGGACGCTTGGACTGCTCTGGCGGGTCGGCAGTCACTGCAGGGGTTTCCAGACCACCCACAGCCGGGTGATCCGTCTCTGGGCCCGGGGCGTCGGTGCGCTCCAGCGGGGGGTTCAGATCGTAAACCGCGCGGAGCATGCAACCTTGCGGACTGCACCAATCGTAGGCAGGTGCAGCCCGATCAGGACCAGTCTCGGCGTCAACGGATCCAAGCTGGGGGCCATGACTGAGCCCGTGCTGTGTTTCAAGGACCTGGTGGTCCGCTATCCGGGCGCGCCGAGCCCCACCCTCGACGGCCTGGTCCTGGAGCTGCATCCCGGCCAGACCCTCGCCCTGGTGGGCCCCTCCGGCTGTGGCAAGAGCACCGTGGCCAGGGCGGCCCTGCAGCTGCTGCCCGAGGGCAGCCAGTGCAGCGGCAGCCTCAGCCTCGGCGGCCTGGATCCGCGCCAGCTGGGCCGGGCCGCCCTGCGCCGCCTGCGTGGCGAAGCGGTGGGCCTGGTGTTCCAGGATCCGATGACGCGGCTCAATCCGCTGCTGACGGTGGGGGATCACCTCACCGACACCCTGGCGGCCCATCGCCCCGGCTGGAGGCGGCGCGCCCTGCGGCAGCGGGCTGAGGACCTGCTGCAGCGGGTGGGCATCAGCGCGGAGCGCTTTGACAACTATCCCCATACCTTCAGCGGCGGCATGCGCCAGCGGCTGGCCATTGCCCTGGCCATGGCGCTGCGACCGCCTCTGGTGATCGCCGATGAACCCACCACCAGCCTCGATGTGGCCGTGGCCGGCCAGGTGATGGCCGAGCTCACCCAGCTCTGCCGCGAGGCCGGCAGCGCCCTGCTGCTGATCAGCCACGACCTGGCCATGGCCGGGCGCTGGTGTGACCAGATCGCCGTGCTCGACCAGGGCCGCCTGATCGAGCAGGCTCCAGCGAGGCAGCTGCTGCTGGAGCCGCAGGCGCCGCTGAGTCAGCGGCTCGTGGCCCGCGCCCGCGAGCGGGAGGCGGCGGGCGCCCATCCACCGGGTGAGCGGCAGCGGCTGCTGGAGATCGAGGCTCTGCGCTGCTGGCATCCGTTGCCCTCGGCCCCCTGGCGGCCCCGCTGGCTCAAGGCCGTCGATGGGGTGAGCCTGGAGGTGAGCCGCGGCGAAACCGTGGGGATCGTTGGGGCCTCCGGCTGTGGCAAGAGCACCCTCTGCCGGGCCCTGATGGGCCTCACCGCCGTGCGGGGCGGGGCGGTGCGCCTGGATGGCATCGACCTGCGGCAGTTGCGCGGCGAGGCACTGCGGCAGGCCCGCCGCGGCCTCCAGATGGTGTTCCAGGACCCCCTCGCCTGCCTCAATCCCCAGATGACGGTGGCTGACGCCGTGGCCGATCCCCTGCGCATCCACGGCCTGGCCAGCCGGCCGGCGGCCCGGCAGCGGGCCCGGGAGCTGCTGGCGGCGGTGGGCCTGAACCCGCCAGAGGCGTTCGAGCAGAGGCTGCCCCGCCAGCTCTCCGGTGGTCAGCAGCAGCGGGTGGCCATCGCCCGGGCGTTGATTCTGGAGCCCAGGGTGCTGCTCTGCGACGAGAGCGTGAGCATGCTCGATGCCGAGGTGCAGGCCGATGTGCTGGCCCTGCTGCGGGATCTGCAGCAGCGGCTTGGGCTGGGTCTGCTGTTCGTGACCCACGACCTCTCGGTGGCCGGCGGCTTCTGCCACCGGGTGATCGTGCTGGAGGGCGGCAGGATCGTGGAGCAGGGCCCGGGGGCAGAGCTGCTGCGTCATCCCCAGGCTGCCATCACCCGCACCCTGGTGGAGGCCTGCCCGCGGCTGCCCCAGCCCGCCTGAGCGGGGGGCTGGTCCGGAGATCGAAATGTGCACTTGCAGCACCCGGCCAAGAGCCACAATCTGCAACCACTCTTCATCTGGCTGAGGGAGGCAAGCCCCAGCCGCCCATCCCATGCGGAAGCGGAACAGAAAGGGCCGGCCAACCTGGCGGGCGGGCCGCAGTATCCGCGTACCTAAAGCCACCACCATTCGCCTCACCGGTGATGGACGCGTTTTCAATCGCCACCCCACAGCCCGGAAGGTCGCGTTAGGGCCAAGCGCCCGTCTGGGTAGCGGCGGCAACTACAGCGAAGCAGGCTCCCCTGATTTGCTTGGCAAATACCAGGGGGCCTTCTCGCCAGTGAGCCTGCGCGAGGAAGGTAGTAACCGCTTTCTGAGCTTCAGCGTGAACGGCCGGGGGAATGGTCAGAAGGATCGCGCTGAGCTCACTCAGCAGGGGTATTTCAAGGCTGGGAGAGCGCTCCAGGCCAACTTCAGGATGCGCATTCCCAAGGGCAGTGGGGTGTCCGACAACTCTTACTACCTGATGCAACTCTGGCAGCTGGGCGGTAAGAACCCGTTTGTGGGCCTCCGCATGCGCAGGGGGGAATCCCACAAGGTGGACTTCATTACCAAGACCGTGAAAGGCGGCTCCCGCCAACTCAACAAGGTGGCCCCCTTCAGCTTTGTGCCGGGGCAGTGGCACAACTTCCAGATGCGCTTCCGCTTTCGTCCCAGGCGCAACAGCACGATGCGTGTGGTCGCTGACGGTCGCCAGATCGGCAGCTGGAGGGGCCGGGCAGGAACACCCAATGTGCAGCCGATCCCCAACCGCGGCCCCACCCCTTACTACCGCTTCAAGTTCGGGATCTACAAGCGCAACGAGCCCAGCGCCGGCACGTTCACCACCCACTTCGACGACATGCTGGTGGGAACGCTCTGAGCCGAGGCGGAGACCCCTTTCAGCGCAGCCTGCCCCGCAGCTGCTCCAGCAGCCGCTCGAACGCCGCTGGCAGGGGTGCCTCACACACCAGGCGTTCGCGGCTGATCGGGTGATCCAGGCTCAGTTGCACGGCGTGCAGGGCCTGCCCCGGCAGGGCCACGGGCAGGCGCCGGCAACGGGAGTAGGCGGGGTCGCCCACGATCGGATGGCCGATGTGGGCGGCATGCACCCGGATCTGGTGGGTGCGGCCGGTGTCGAGCTGGAAGCGCAGCAGTGCGAAATCCCCCAGCCGCTCCTGCACCGACCAGTGGGTGCAGGCGTGCCGGCCGCTGGCGTCGCTCACCACGGCGTACTTCTTGCGATCCACCGGATGGCGGCCGATCGCGCCGATCACGGTGCCGTGGTCGGCCCGGGGTTGGCCATGCACCACGCCGAGGTAGTGGCGGGAGGCGATGCGCTTCTGGATCTGCACCTGCAGCTTCACCAGGGCCTCCTGGCTCTTGGCCACCACGATGCAGCCGGTGGTGTCCTTGTCGAGCCGGTGCACGATGCCGGGCCGCAGTTCGCCGCCGATGCCGGGCAGGTCGGGGCAGTGGTGCAGCAGGCCGTTCACCAGGGTGCCGTCCCTGTTGCCCGGCGCCGGATGCACCGTGAGGCCGGCCGGCTTGTTGAGCACGATCAGGTGGGCATCCTCGTAAAGCACATCGAGGGGCATCTCCTGGGCCACCAGGTAGGGCAGCGGCTCCGGTGGTGGCATCCAGAGCTCCACGTGATCGCCCAGCCGCAGGGGGGTCTTGGCCCGTCCGGTGATCCCATTCACCCGCACGTAGCCCGCTTCGATGAACTTCTGGATCCGGGCCCGGCTCTGCTCCGGCCGCTGCGCCACCAGCCAGCGATCCAGCCGCATCGGCAGCGGCTTCGGATAGGAGAGCGTCAGCAGCTCGCCTGCTCCCTCGCCGAACGCGGCCATCAGCAACGCCTCCTCTTCGCTGGGTGAATCGGCTCTGCCCGCATCGGCTCTGCCCGCATCGGCTCTGCGCTCATGCCAGCGGTGCCGCCGGCAGCTCCAGGGCCAGGGCCCCGAGCCTGGAGCAGCGGAAGTCATCCAGCAGCTTGGTGGCCATGCGCAGGCTGTCGCCGCTGGTGTGCCGCCCGGCGGCGGCCTGCAGCCAGCCCTCCACATCGGGACCCCCGGAGGGGAGGTCGGCCTGGGCCAGGCCATAGCGGCGCAGCAGCAGATCCCGCGGCACTCCGGAGGCCGGCACCGCCTGCAAGAGCACCAGCAACTGCAGGAAGGCGAGGGCGGCCGCCTCGTTGTCGTAGGCCGCCTGGCCGATGTCGTCGCAGAGGGCCAGCCGCAGGGCCAGCTGCTGGTCATCCAGCCGGGGCGGCAGCACGCCGGGGGCATCGAGCAGGTCGAGGTCCTGGCCCAGCCGCACCCAGCGCAGGCTGCGGGTGACGCCGGCCCGGCGGGCACTGTCCACCACCTTCTGGCGCACCAGCCGGTTGATCAGGGCCGACTTGCCCACATTGGGGAAGCCCAGCATCAGCGCCCGCACCGGCCGCGGCCGCATGCCCCGACCCAGGCGGCGGGCGTTGAGGGCGGCGCCCGCCCGGATGGCGGCCTGCTGCAGCTGCTTCACGCCGGTGCCCACCTTGGCGTCACACCACCACACCACCTGCCCCTGGCGCTTGAACCAGGCGCTCCACTCGTCCCGGGCGGCCCTGGGGATCATGTCCACCCGGTTGAGGGCCAGCAGGTGGTGCTTGCTGCCGATCCAGCGCTGCAGGCGGGGATGGCCCGTGGCCAGGGGGATGCGGGCATCCCGCACCTCGATCACCAGGTCCACCTTGGCGAGCGCCTCGGCCAGGGCCTTTTCCGCCTTGGCGATGTGGCCCGGATACCACTGGATCGCCGGCGCGTTGACGCTGAGCTGGATGGTCTGGGGCTGGGGGGGCATCAGGGCACCACCAGCACCGGACACGGCGCCAGCTGGATCACCCGGGCCGCGGTGCTCTGTTGATCGCTCTCGATGGAGATGCCACGGGTGCCCATCACGATCACATCGGCATTGATCTCATCGGCCACATCGCCGATCACGAAGGCGGGCTTGCCCTCCCGCTCCACCAGCTCACAGGCCACCCCCTGCTGCTCGAAGCTCTGGCGCGCCTCCTGCAGCAGGGCGGCCACCGCGGCCGGGTCGTCGTCGGGCTCCACCACGGAGAGCAGCACCAGGCGGCTGCTGTGCTGCTGTGCCAGCTGCAGGGCCACGGCGGCGGTGTCGAGAGCCTGGCGGCTGCGATCGATCGGGAAGAGAACGGTGTCGAACATGGGTCGATGCCCCAGTGGCGTCAGTCTGGAGCGCGGCGCCCCCGGCGGCCATCCAGATCCCAGCGGCTGGTCAGATCGGCCGTCCGGGTGGTAGAGGGGGGCTGGGAGCTAAGCTCCCGCCCGTTTATCCCTACCCCTACCCGCGCACTCCATGGCGAAGCGATCCCTGGCCAGCCTCTCTGCCGACGACCTGCGCGGCAAGCGCGTGCTGGTGCGGGTCGACTTCAACGTACCGCTGGATGACGCCGGCGCCATCACCGACGACACCCGCATCCGGGCCGCCCTGCC
Organism: Cyanobium sp. LEGE 06143; assembly: GCF_015207535.1. Lineage (NCBI taxonomy): Bacteria > Bacillati > Cyanobacteriota > Cyanophyceae > Synechococcales > Prochlorococcaceae > Cyanobium > Cyanobium sp. LEGE 06143. The sequence continues at coordinate 14,431 of NZ_JADEWP010000034.1, forward strand.
CACCATCAACGCCCTCACCGGCAAGGGCGCCAAGGTGATCCTGGCGGCCCACTTCGGCCGGCCCAAGGGCCAGGTGAACGAGGCCATGCGCCTCACCCCGGTGGCCGCCCGCCTGGCTGAGCTGCTGGGCCAGCCGGTGCTGAAAACCGAGAGCTGCATCGGCCCCGACGCCGAGGCCAAGGTGGCCGCCATGGCCGATGGCGATGTGGTGTTGCTGGAGAACGTGCGCTTCTTCGCCGAGGAAGAGAAGAACGATCCTGGCTTCGCCGCCAAGCTCGCCGCCCTGGCTGATGTCTATGTGAACGACGCCTTCGGCGCCGCCCACCGTGCCCACGCCTCCACCGAAGGGGTCACCAAGGCCCTCAGTCCCAGCGTGGCCGGCTACCTGATGGAGAAGGAGCTGCAGTACCTGCAGGGCGCCATCGACGAACCCAAGCGCCCCCTGGCGGCGATCGTGGGCGGCTCCAAGGTGAGCAGCAAGATCGGCGTGCTCGAGGCCCTGATCGACAAGTGCGACAAGGTGCTGATCGGCGGTGGCATGATCTTCACCTTCTACAAGGCCCGGGGCCTGGCGGTGGGCAAGAGCCTGGTGGAGGAGGACAAGCTGGAGCTCGCCAAGGAGCTGGAGGCCAAGGCGGCCGCCAAGGGGGTGCAGCTGCTGCTGCCCACCGATGTGGTGCTGGCCGATGCCTTCGCCTCCGACGCCAACAGCCAGACCACCCCGATCGACGCCATCCCCGACGGCTGGATGGGCCTCGACATCGGTCCCGATGCCCTCAAGGCCTTCCAGGCGGCCCTTTCCGACTGTCAGACTGTGATCTGGAACGGCCCCATGGGCGTGTTCGAGTTCGACCAGTTCGCCGCCGGCACCAACGGCATCGCCCACACCCTGGCCGACCTCAGCGCCAAGGGCTGCTGCACGATCATCGGCGGCGGCGACTCCGTGGCCGCCGTGGAGAAGGTGGGTGTGGCCGACAAGATGAGCCACATCTCCACCGGCGGCGGCGCCAGCCTGGAGCTGCTGGAGGGCAAGGTGCTGCCGGGGGTGGCTGCCCTTGACGAGGTCTGAGGCCGTGGCTTGAGGTCAGGGGGCTTCGCTGAGGTGGGGTGGCCCGGGACCTTTCCCCAGCCAGATCGCTCCGAGGCTGCGCTCCCGATGACCCAATCGTTGACAGACCCGATCAACCCGCCGCCATCAGCCCCGAGCGTGGGCTTCCTGGGGCTGGGGGCACTCGGTGCCCCCATGGCCACCAATCTGCTGGCCGCCGGCTACCCCTTGCAGGTTCACAACCGCAGCCGCGCCAGGCAGGAGCCGCTTGTGGCCGCTGGGGCCCGCTCAGCCAGCAGTCCGGCAGAAGCAGCGGCGGGCGCCGATCTGCTCTGCATCTGCGTGAGCGATGGGTCTGCGGTGGAGGCGGTGCTCTTCGGCCCCGCCGGGGCGATCGAAGGGCTGCGGCCCGGATCCCTGGTGATCGACTTCTCCACGATCGCCCCGGCCAGCAGCCGCCAGCTGGCCGCCCGCTTGGCCGACCACGGCATGGCCTACCTGGATGCCCCCGTGACCGGCGGTACCAAGGGGGCCGCCGCCGGAACCCTCTCGGTGCTGGTAGGGGCGGCGCCGCACGACCTGAAGCGGGCCAGGCCCGTGCTGGAAGTGGTGGGGCAGCGCATCAGCCACTTCGGGCCCGTGGGGGCGGGTCAGCAGGCCAAGGCCGTGAACCAGGTGCTGGTGGCGGGCAGCTACGGGGCCGTCGCCGAGGCGATGGCGCTGGGCAGTCGCCTGGGGCTGCCCATGCCCCAGGTGGTGGAAGCCCTGAAGCTGGGAGCGGCCGGCTCCTGGGCCCTGGAGCACCGCGCCGACCAGATGCTGGAGGGGCACTACCCCCTGGGCTTCCGGCTGGCGCTGCATCGCAAGGATCTCGCCATTGCCCTGGAGGCTGCCGCCGCCGTGGATCTCTCCCTGCCCATGGCCGAGCAGGTGGCCGCCATCGAAGATGCCCTGATCGCCCGGGGCCACGGCGACGACGACGTTTCAGCTCTGGCCCGTTGGTTCAGGGAGTGAGTGGGTTCAGAGGGTGAGCTGGGCCCGATCCGCCACCACCCGCACCCGCTTGGTGGCGCTCACGATCCCCTTCGGGTGCACCATCAGCACGGCCCAGGTCTGCTCCCCGGGTGTGTAAGGGGCCTGCACCGTCTTGAACAGGCCGCCGCCGCCGAGGGCCCCGAGCTGCAGGGTGGGGCTGTCCTGGGTGGCCACATCCTGGGGGCTGAGGGCCACGATGCCGCCCGCGGCAATCGCTCCATCCAGGGGCTCGTCAAAGATCACGTCCACGTCGTAGCGCTGGCCGGTGAGCACCGCATCGGGGATCAGCAGGCTCACGGGCAGGGGGGCATCGCCGCTGCGCAGCACCGATTGCTCGTTGATCACGGTCTGGCCGGTGATGCGGCGGCCGTCAGTCTCGAGGGCGAGCCGCTGTTCCGCCTCAAGGCGGTAGGTGGTGGGCCCGTCGGTGCGGCTGCCGCTCACCTGCAGTTTCACCGTGGCGCGGCCGTCCCGCAGGGCTTCGCCAGGAGTCAGGGTCCAGCGGGCATCGGGGAACTGGCGCAGCAGGGTGTTGCGGCGGCGCACCACATCGGCCGGGTCCAGGTCGGGGCCACCCTTGAGCAGGGCTTCCAGATCTCCCTGGCCATTGAGGGCGGCCTGGAGGCTCTGGAAC
>NZ_JADEWP010000070.1:0-11318 GCF_015207535.1 Cyanobium sp. LEGE 06143
GCCCATCTGCTGGGCCGCAGCCTGAGCGAGCTGGAAGCCTGGGCAGAGCAACAGGGTGAGAAACCATTCCGCGGCCGCCAGCTCCATGACTGGATCTATGCGAAGGGGGCCCGCAGCCTCGATGCCGTCACCGTGCTGCCCAAGGCCTGGCGCCAGCGCCTGCTGAACTCGCCTCCGGCCGGATCCCCCGACTGGATCGGCCGCTCCCAGGAGTTGCACCGCAGCATCGCCCGTGATGGCACCACCAAGCTGTTGCTGGCCACGGCCGATGGCCTCAGCCTGGAAACCGTGGGCATCCCGGCCAAGGGCCGCCTCACGGCCTGCGTCAGCAGCCAGGTGGGCTGTTCGATGGCCTGCCGCTTCTGCGCCACCGGCAAGGGAGGGCTGCAGCGCTCCCTGGCGGTGCACGAAATCGTGGATCAGGTGCTGGCCGTGCGCGAGGCCATGGATGAGCGCCCCAGCCACGTGGTGTTCATGGGGATGGGTGAGCCGCTGCTCAATCGTGATGCGGTGCTGGCCGCCATCCGCTGCCTCTGCGCTGATCTCGGCATGGCCCAGCGTCAGATCACGGTCAGCACGGTGGGTGTGCCGCGCACCCTGCCCACCCTGGCGGAGCGGGCCCTGGCGGAGCTGGGCCGCGCCCAGTTCACCCTGGCCGTGAGCCTGCACGCGCCGGATCAGCGGCTGAGGGAGGAGCTGATCCCCACGGCCCACGCCTATCCGATTGAGGCACTGCTCGACGACTGCCGCTGCTACGTGGCGATCACGGGCCGGCGGGTGAGCTTCGAGTACATCCTGCTGGGTGGGCTCAACGACCAGCCCCACCACGCCGAGGCCCTGGCACGGCTGATCAGGGGCTTCCAGAGCCATGTGAACCTGATTCCCTACAACCCGATTGAGGAAGAGGAGTTTCAGCGCCCTGCCCCGGCAGCAGTGGAGGCCTTCCGCCGCATCCTCGAGGCCCGCCATGGCGCGGTGAGCGTGAGGGCCAGTCGAGGACTGGATGCCGATGCGGCCTGCGGTCAGTTGCGGCGGCGCCTGTCGCCCGGCATCACGGCTCACGCCTGAATCTGGAGCGGCCCCAGCCTCCTGGACTTGATCCGCTGCCGCCAAGGGGCGCCACAGTCCTGCTGTTGGCTGCGTGGATTGGCTGACTTCAGTGGCTGTAAAGTCAGGCCTGGCTGATTAGGCGGTTGCCTTGCTGTTTGTTGCTGGTTGTCACCGCTCAGGCACATCCTTTCTGTCTGGCCTTCTGCATGAGATGGCCAATCAGCTAGGCCTTGTCAACCCCCTATTCGCCGACTCTGCTGCCCTGCCTGCCACGTTCGAGAACTCCAAGGGATATTTTGAATCCCGTTCTCTGCTGCAGGCGAACGATCGCATTCTTTCGTTTTTTGAATGCTCCTGGGATTTTCCCTGGTTAGGTCAGCCTGATTTCGCCGCGGCCCAGAGCCGTGCCTTCCTGGCCGGACTGCGTGCCGATCTGCCGATTCATACCCGTGATGACTTCTGGATCGACAAGGACCCACGTCTCTGCCTCACCAGCGAGGCCTACCGTCATGTGCTGTTACGGCAGATTCCCCTGATCGCCATCGTGCGGCACCCCATTGAGGTGGCCGCCTCGCTGCAGGCCCGGGATGGCATCCCCCCCGACCGTGGCCTTGCCCTCTGGGCCGCTTACAATCTGGCCCTGCTCGGCCAGGAGAGCGGAGCTCCTCGGCTGTGTCTGTCCTTCGAGAGTTTCGCCTCTCCGGCCACCTGGCCGCTGCAGCGACTCAGCAGTGCCCTGTCCGCGCTCTGGGACGAATGGCTGGAGCCGGCCCAGCTGGCGCGGCTTTCCCCCGCTCTGGTCGAGCAGGTGATCGGCCGTTCCTATGCGGACGGCCAGGTCCGTCAGCGAGCTGTGCTGCAGACCCGACTGACCCTGCCACCTGGGGTGCTCCTGGCCGAGACAGCCGTGGAGGCCTGGCAGGGGTTGCAGACGCGGCTGCTCGCGGGCGACCTCACCCCAGGGGTGGCCCAGGCCCTGCTCGGTCCTCTGGTCGCACGGGTGCTGGCCTGCCCAGGGGCGATTCCAGGCTGGCGTTCGGGTACCGATCAGCTGCGCGCCCTGCGCGCCGAGTCCAGGCAACGTGAACTCGAACTGGAGGCCTCAAGGTCAAGCCTCAGAAGCCAGACCCAGGTGCTCAGCGAGCTGAGCGCCGCCCAAACCAGGCTGCAACAGCAACGGGATGCCCTGGAGGGGCGGCACAGCGCCCTGTCCCAGCAGCAAGAGCACACCCAGGAGCGGCTTGCGGCCCGACGGGAGCGCAACGCCGCTCTCCAGGTGAAGCTCGATCGCAAGCGGCAGCTGATCAGGCAGCTGCGGCATCAGCGAGATCACGCCCTGGCGCTGCTGGGCGCTCTGCGGCAGCTGATCGCTCGGGCGATCCGCCAGATCTGATCAGGGCTCTTCTCGCCCTGGGAGATGAGCATCACCACACGTTTTCAATCACATTCATGGCGCGGAGATAGGCCGGAATCTCCTCGCTGGAGCTGCCGTCATCGGCGTTGCCGTCGTCGGGAATGGCCCGCCGGGCGTTGTCGGCCACCACGGCATTGGCCAGCAGATCGAGGCTTTCGGGGCGCTCCAGGCTCTGCAGTGCCTCCGAGTAGCGCCGGCTGTGGGAAGGGCGCACCGACTCCTGACAATAGTTGGAGAGTTCGCGGCTTTCAGTCATAACCCGAAAGGCAATGGCCTTGGTGTCGCTCTTCCCGAAGATGGCCATGTAAAGGAGGTTCACCATCGATGCGTCGTGCACCTGTATGCCGTAGTTCACCAGAATCTGAGGCCAGTAGCGCAGCGCCTTCAGACCCTCGAGGCCGCCTTTCTTGACGCCCGATTGCTCACACCACTGCTCGAACTCGTCCACATCCACGGGACAACGGCCCAGTTTGCGCATGCCCTCAGCCAGGATCTGCCCAGCCTGAAAGTTCCGCGTGGGCTTGCCGCACACTGGCAGCATCATGCTGCCGCGCACATCCGCCACCATCGCCGTGAGCTGGGTGAAGGTGTGATCGCGCACCTTCTCCATTTCGCCTCCGCGGCTGAGGGTGGCTTCGATCCGCTGCACCCCGTAGCCCAGTTCGGTGAGCGGAAAGGGCTGCCTGCCGTAGAGGCGCTGCCGGTCGCGGCGTCGCATGGATACCGAGGAGGCCTGGTCCAGGCACTGGTCGAGCAACAGCGTCAGCAGGGTGGGCAGGATTCCGGTGTTCTCGGCGTGGAAGGTGTAGCCGAATCCGGCAAAAATCGAGGAGATGTTCTTGGCGGCCTTGATGTACTGAGCCTCGACGTTATGGACTCCAGGTGAGACCTGAATGTTGGGGGAGAGCCGGTCCATCAGCCGCGCGCCGATCATCGCGGTGATGCCGTTGGGATGGCAGAAGTTGGCTGTGAAGCTGTCCACGGGATCGCGCAGGGCACCGTGCCGGTGGAAGCCTGAGAAGAAGGCCAGGTTGGGCTGCCGTTCACACAGCACGTAGGAATCGTTGCGGAGCGGGTCGTGGCTGAAGGAACCCGCCAGGCAGGCCATCACCACCTGTTCACGCCCCAGCTCCCGGCGCAGTTCACAGGCCTCGTGCAGGTCCTGCTCAATGTGGTTGCTGTTGGCGGTGAGCACCACCAGATCGCAGCGCTCGATCAGGGTGCGCAGGCTGTTGGGCCGCAGCTGGCCATCGTGCTCGTGCTGGAGCATCTTCTCCATCGTGGCCACATGGAGAGGGTCCATGCCGGAGAGATCCCGCGGCGTGAAGGCTCCGAACAGGGAGCGGCCCGGCCGGGGGGCCAGCAGCAGGCGGTCGCCGCCGCCGTGCATGGCGCTGTTGTAGGCCAGTGATGCCGGGTAGAGCCCGATGCTGTAGAAGCCCACCCGGCCGTCCTCCAGATCCAGGATCCGCCTGCGCACGGTGTCCTGGTCGAGCGAGTCGGCAAAGAAGCTGTTCAGCATCGGGCAGGTCGCAGCGGCCGGCAGAGATCACGCCTTCATACTGCGCCCACCAGCGCCGCTCGCCGTGCACACGATCGACTGGCTGATCCTGATCGGCTATCTGGTGTCCAGTCTGCTGCTGGGCCTCTGGCTGGCCCGTCGCAACCGCGACCAGTCAGATTACTTCGTGGCCGGACGCAGCCTCAAGGGCTGGCTGGCCGGCGCCTCCATGGCCGCCACCACCTTCTCGGTGGACACCCCCCTCTACGTGGCCGGGCTCGTGGGGGTGCGCGGTCTGGCCGGCAACTGGGAGTGGTGGAGCTTCGGAGTGGCGCACGTGGCGATGGCCGTGGTGTTCGCGCCCCTCTGGCGCCGCAGCGGCGTGCTCACCGATGCTGCCTTCACGGAATTGCGCTACGGCGGAGCCACGGCTGCCTGGCTGCGAGGCATCAAGGCCTTCCTGTTCGCCCTGCCGATTAATTGCATCGGCATCGGCTACGCCTTTCTGGCCATGGCCAAGGTGAGTGAGGCTCTCGGGCTGGCCCCTACGCCTGAGGCCCGTCTCACCCTGCTGGCGATCGTGGGGGTGCTGGTGCTGATCTACACGGCGGCAGGCGGCCTCTGGGCCGTGGTGGTGACGGACATGGTGCAGCTGGTGCTGGCCCTGGCCGGTGCCACGGCGGTGGCCGTGGCTGCCGTGCACGCTGCCGGGGGCATGGATGCCCTGCTGGCCAGCCTGCGGGCCCTCGAACGCCCTGAGTTGCTGTCGATGGTGCCCTGGCAGGTCGAGGGCGGCCGCATCCGCTGGCTGGAGGGGGCCGGCATCTCTGTGCCCACCTTCACGGCCTACATCGCCCTGCAGTGGTGGAGCTTCCGCCGCAGCGACGGTGGCGGCGAGTTCATCCAGCGGCTGCTGGCCACCCGCAACGAGCGTGAAGCCCGGGTGGCGGGATGGGTGTTCCTGGGGGTCAACTATCTCCTGCGCAGCTGGCCCTGGATCCTGGTGGCCCTGGCGGCGGTGGTGCTCCTGCCCGACCAGACCGACTGGGAACAGAGCTATCCCCTGCTGGCGGTGCGGCTGCTGCCACCCGTGGCTCTGGGGCTGGTGGTGGTGTCCCTGGTGGCGGCGTTCATGAGCACGGTGAGCACGGCGGTGAACTGGGGGGCCAGCTATCTCACCCACGACCTCTACCAGCGCTTCATGCGCCCCCGTGCCAGCGAGCGCGAGCTGTTGCTGATCGCCCAGCTGGCCTCGGTGTTGCTGGTGGTGCTGGGGGTGATCACGGCCCTGCTCAGCAACAACATCGGCACGGTGTTCCGGTTGGTGATCGCCATCGGCACCGGTCCCGGGGTGGTGCTGGTGCTGCGCTGGTTCTGGTGGCGGGTCAATGCCGCCGCCGAGCTGGCGGCGATGGTGGGAGGCTTTCTGGTGGGCTTCGCCACGTCGGTGGTGCCGTTGCTGCGCATCGATGACTACGGCGAGCGTCTGCTGGTCACCACCGCCGGAACTGGAGTGGTGTGGATCGGGGTGATGGTCTCCACGCCGCCGGAGTCTGCAGAGGTGCTGGAGCACTTCGTGCGCCAGGTGCGGCCGGCGGGCCCCGGCTGGCGAGGCTGGAGGCAGCGCACCGGCGTTGAACCCGAAGAAACGCTGCTGCAGCTGCTCACCCAGCTGGTCAGCAGCTGTGCGGTGCTGTTCGGCGCCCTGCTCGGCATCGGCGGCTTCCTGCTCAAGCTGCCCCTCTGGGGCTGGGGTGGCCTGGCGGTGGCCGTGCTGGGGGCCCTGGCGCTGCAGCAGGGACGTCGGCTTCAGGGCCAGCTGCGCGGACTGCTGGGGCAGACCCCACAGGGGTGATGATGGCCTCGGTGGTGGGCCTTCTGCCCCCAGTCCCTGCCGGATCCCAGTGCAATTCCTCCGCTCCACCCTGCTGCCCGCCGCCATCGTGGTGCTGTTCGGCCTGGCGCTGTTTGCCGTCAGCGCCCGCATCTGGCTGCCGGGCGACATGGCCGCCCCCGCTCCGGTGGGTTGAGCGAGATCCGTGAGTGTGTCCCCGTCCGATCCCTGGCCCGAGCTGCCAGCCACGCCGGGCCCCTATCCGGAGAGCCCCCAGGAGCTGTATCTCGACCCTGACGTGCTGGCCCAGGAGCTGGCCCAGGAGTTGCTCGGCGATCCCCTCGATGAGCTCGATGGCGCCGAGGACAGCACGGTGGACGTGGTGGCCGAATGCCAGCTGGGCCTGACCCTGCTCGCCGGGGCCCACGAGCAGCGCATGCAGGGCCTGCGCATCTTCTGCGAGCACCGCGACCCCCGCTCGGTGCCCCTGCTGCTCCCCTTGCTGGAGGCCTCCTGCCCGATCCTGAGGATGAGCGCGGTCTACGCCCTGGGCCGTAACCCCAGCCCCCAGGCCGTGGCTCCGCTGCTGGCCCTGCTGGCCAACGACGACAACGGCTATGTGCGCAAGGCCGTGGCCTGGAGCCTCGGCAACTACCCCGAGGCCCCGGTGCTCAACCCCCTGATCCGGGCCCTGCAGGTGGACATTGCGGCGGTGCGCCTCTGGGCCGCCACTTCCCTGGCGGATGCCGGCAGCACCGGGCCGGCCAAGGCGGATCCGGCGGCAGCCCAGCTGCTGCTGAGTCTGCGCATCGACAGTGAGCCGGCGGTGCGCAGCAACAGTGCCTGGGGCCTGGGCCGCCTCTTCCCGGATCTGGTGCAGCCGCGCCAGCAGGAGCTGGTGGAGTGTCTGCTCCACACCATGCTTCACGACGCCGAGTCGGGCGTGCGCGATGAAGCGCGGCTCGCCCTCGAGCAACTGGAGCAGCCCGAGGTGCTGGAGCGGCTCCAGACCCTGGTGGATGAGGGGCTGCTGGCCTGATCCCAGCCAGCCTCAGATCACGGTTAACATCGCCCCATTCCGAACCGTCACGGGATGGCGCAACACACCATCCGCTTCCGCATCCGGCCTGACGGCCGGGTCGAAGAGCTGGTGGAGGGCGTTCAGGGTCAGGGCTGCGAGCAGCTCACCGAGCGCATCGAAGCCCGGTTGGGCAGCGTCCAGCAGCGAAGCAGCACCGCGGAGGCCTACCAGCCGTCCCGGCAGCTCCAGAACGAATCCCAGACCACCCAGCTCACCTGAGGCCATGTCCCACTTCAGCACCGTCAAGACCGAGCTCCGTGACCGCGGCGCCCTGCTCGAAGCCCTCAGCGACCTGGGCCACGATCCCCGCGAAGGGGAGTTGTCGGTGCGGGGTTACCGCGGCCAGAGCGAACTGGCCCAGGTGGCGATCAGCCAGCCCAATGGCGCCGACATCGGTTTCCGCTTCAATGCCAGCCAGGGGCGCTACGAACTGGTCACCGACCTCGACCTCTGGAAGCAGCAGGTTCCCGTGGAGCGCTTCCTGGCCCAGCTCACCCAGCGCTACGCCCTGCGCACCGTGCTCTCTGCCAGCCTCAACGAGGGCTTCCAGGTGAGCGAACAGGCCAACCAGGCCGATGGCAGCATCGAACTGGTGGTGACCCGCTGGAGCTGACCATGACCACCGGCATCGATCCAGCCCTGGCCTTCACGGCCCCGAGTCAGCGCGAGCAGCCAGCCGCCACGGGACATGAGCCCGTTCTCGGCGGTGCCCTGCGCCAGCAGGCCGTGTGGGTGGATGAGGCCGTCTGCATCGGTTGCCGCTACTGCGCCCACGTGGCCGGCAACACCTTTCTGGTGGAGGAAACCTGGGGACGCTCCAGGGCGATTCGCCAGGACGGTGACAGCACGGACAGGATCCAGGAGGCCATCGACACCTGCCCCGTGGACTGCATCCACTGGGTGGCCTATGAGGCGCTCCCCTCGCTTGCCGAGCAGCTCTCCCAGCAGGACATCCAGCCCCTCGGTTTCCCCAACCCTTCCCGAGTCCGGCGCACCCTGCCCCGTCGGGAAGCCCGTCCATCGGCCTAGGGCTCGCCCGTCAAGCCGCTTCCCCGATGATTCCCACCCGTCGCTTCGGCCGCACCGAGCTGGCCATGCCGGTGCTCTCCCTGGGGGGCATGCGTTTCCAGCAGAGCTGGACAGACCTTCCCGCCGAGCAGATCAGCGCTGAGAGCCAGGCCAATCTGGCTGCGACCCTGGATCAGGCCAGGTCGAGGGGGCTGCACCACATCGAGACCGCCCGCCATTACGGCAGCTCCGAGCGCCAGCTGGGCTGGTTGCTGGGCCAGCGGCCCGATCCCTGCCGCATCCTCCAGACCAAGGTGCCCCCCCAGGAGGATCCGGCCGCCTTCGAGGCCGAGCTCAGCCTCAGCTTTGAGCGGCTCGCGGTGGAGCGGGTCGATCTGCTGGGCATCCATGGCGTCAACCTGCCGGAGCATCTGCACCACACCCTGCGCCCGGGCGGCTGCATGGAGGTGGCGCGGCGCTGGCAGCGCCAGGGGCGCATCGGCCATGTGGGCTTCTCCACCCACGCCAGCCTGGAGCTGATTCTCGAGGCCATCGCCAGCGACGCCTTCGACTACATCAATCTGCACTGGTATTTCATCCGCCAGGACAACCAGCCCGCGCTGGAGCTGGCCACCCGCCACGACATGGGCGTGTTCGTGATCAGCCCCACGGACAAGGGAGGCCATCTGCACACCCCCTCCCCGCGGCTGCAGGAGCTGTGCGCGCCCCTGCATCCGATCGTGTTCAACGACCTGTTCTGCCTCTCGGCCGCCGGGATCCACACGATCAGCGTGGGGGCCTCCTGCCCGGCAGACCTGGAGCTGCATCTGGAGGCCGTGGGTCTGCTTGATCAGGCCGAGCGCCTGCTGCCGCCTGTGCTGGAGCGGCTTGAGCAGGCCCGCCGCGAGGCGCTTGGGCCGCGCTGGTTGGAGAGTTGGCAGGAGGGACTGCCGGACTGGTCTGAGGCACCCGGAGCGATCAACCTGCCGGTGCTCCTGTGGCTCCACAACCTGCTGGAGGCCTGGGATCTCGAAGGCTTCGCCAGGGCCCGCTACGGCCTGCTGGGCAGCGGCGGCCACTGGTTTCCTGGCGCCAATGCCGATGCACTCGACACCACCGTCAGCGCACAGGCCCTGGATAGGGCCCTGGCCGGCAGCCCCTGGAGAGAGGAGATTCCGCCGCTGCTGCGCCGCCTGCGGGAACGCCTCGGCGGCACCCCGGTGCAGCGGCTCAGCTCGGCCGCCTGAGGCCCGAAGCTCCCGCTGGTTCAGCTGCTGCCCAGGGGGTGCCGGCTGGGTACCCCCACGGCCCTGGGATAGGCCTGCGGGCATGGGGCCGCAGGGCTGAGCCACACCGCATGGCGGATGCCCCGCCCAGCGGGCAGATCGCAGGACGTCACGGCGCTGACTTCCGCCTTGAGGGCTCTAGCGGCCCGTTCCAGGGGCTCCTGGTCGGTCCCGCTCCACTGGCCGCGGTACAGCAGGGCCTGGCCCCCCGGAGCCAGCAATGGCACCAGGTATTCCGCCACCACCGGGGCTGCCGCCACCGCCCTGGCCATGGCCAGGGCAAAGCGGCCGCGGCACTCCATGCCCCGGCCGCTGAGCTCGACCCGCTCCAGACGTACGGACACCCTGGAATCCAGCCCCAGGGCCGCAGCCATGGCCGTCACGGCCTCCAGCTTGCGTCCCACGGAGTCCACCAGGGTGAGACGGGCCCGGGGCAGGGCCAGGGCGATGGCCAGACCGGGAAAGCCGCAGCCGGTGCCCACGTCGATCATCTCCAGGGGCTCAGCGGCGTGAGGGCTCTGCAGCAGGGCGCGCAGGGGCCAGAGGCTGTCGAACACCTGCGAGATCCAGTAGTCGTCCCCCTCCACCAGCCGGGTGAGGTTGCGGCGCCCGTTCCAGAGCCGCAGCTCGTCCTGGAGGTGCTCAAAACCCCTGAGCTGGTCAGGGTCGGGCCCCCAGCCCAGCCGGCTCCAGAGGGCTTCAGGCTGCAGGCTCCCGGCAGCCTGGAGTCCGGGGGCAGTGGGCATGGGCGATCAACGGGTGCAAGATTCCTAGGATCTCCCATCCTGGGTTTCCTGTCGTTGCCGCCCTCCGGCTCGCGTTCCAGCCATTACGCCCTGCTGCAGCTGCCCTCCACAGCCACGCCGGAGCAGCTGCGGCAGGCCTTCCGCAGCCTGAGCAAGCTGTACCACCCGGATACCACCGCCCTGCCCAAGGATCAGGCCGCTGATTCCTTTCTGCAGCTGCGCCAGGCCTATGCGGTGCTCAGCAACCCCGAGAGCCGTCGCCAGTACGACGCCGAGCTGCGTCAGGAGCTGCTGCTGGCAAGCCGCAGCGTCGCTCCCCCCGCATTGCGGCTGCAGCAGCCCGGACGGCCCCTGCCCGTGCGACGCGCCCTCTCCGGCGGTGAATGGCTGGCCCTGCTGCTGTTGGCGCTGGCCCTGGCGCTGAGCCTCCTGCTGGGGGTCGGCCTGGCCCTGGCCCGGGGAGTGGAGCTGGCTCGCCTCCCCAGCTGGTGGCCTCCGGCCTGAGGGTTGCTCCACCACCTGTTGCTGTTTCCATCCCCGCTTAGCATGCCCGAGCTTCCTGCCGACCACACCCCCCTGTACCACCATCCGCTGCCGGATCTGGAGGCCTGGCTCCGCCATCTCGGTGCCGTACAGAGCCCCTCCAACACCTGCCTCTGGGATCTGCACCGGCCCGCCTGGAGTGCCCAGATCGAATTGGAGGTGGAGGATCTCAAGGTGAGCTGGCAGGCCGATGGCCGCGACTGCGTGCGCCAGTTCCCCTATGGGCTCTCGCGCGCCGACGTGGAGGCGGCGATCCTGGCCGGCCCCTGAAGCGAGCCGGGGCCGAGCCAGGCCGGCCGCTTCCCGGCGCTCACTGGCAGCGGTCGCTGCGACGGCTCTCCTCAGCGGCCAGCGGCCCGCAGTTGACCCAGCGCACCAGCGTCAGCTCCACGTCGGTGAACAGGGCCAGGATGGCGCCGCACACCACCACCAAGGCCAGGCTCACCAGGGCATCGCGGCGGATCCTGGTGTTCGTCTGCGGCATCACGGCCCCTCCGGTGGGATGGCTGGGGTAAGGCTGCGCAATCTATGGCCCACCTGCTGGCGGTGCCATTCGGCTGCCAGGGCCTCCCGGGTCAGCGGCGTCAGAGCGGGCAGTTGAGCGATCACCGGGATGCCGCCCAGCTGTTCGAGGGTGCGGGGGTTGTCCTGGTGCTCCGGGCCGTTGAGGATCAGTCCCAGCACCGGAATCCGGCGCCGGCCCAGGGCCTCCAGCGACAGCAGGGTGTGGTTGAGGGTGCCCAGGCCGCTGCGGGCCACCAGCACCACCGGCAGTTGCCACTGCAGCAGCTGCTCGATCTGGAGCCAGTCGCGCCGCAGCGGCACCAGCAGCCCCCCCGCCGTTTCCACCACCAG
>NZ_JADEWP010000073.1:0-11237 GCF_015207535.1 Cyanobium sp. LEGE 06143
GAAGGGGCCCTGGACGTTGACGAAGGCGTGGATCGTCGAGGCGACGCCCTAGCTGGGGCGGGCTGGGCCCAGGACTGGGAAGTTCGGGAGCTCATGGACTCACCAGCGCCGGCACTTCGGCCATAGCCGGGGCAGCGGCCTGGGCCGAGGCAGGGCCAGCGGCCTTGGCAGCGTCTGCCCTGCGTGCCGCACCCAGCTGTTGCCGCTGCTGCTCCAGCCAGGCGTGCCAGGCGTCCAGGCCTTCCCCATCGGTGGCCGACACCCGGATCACGGCGCAGCGGGGGTTCACCTGGCGGATGTGGGCTTCGATCCGCTCCACCGACACCGGCAGGTAGGGCAGCAGGTCGGTCTTGGTGATCAGCACGCAGTCGGCCTCCCGGAACATCACCGGGTACTTGAGCGGCTTGTCCTCCCCTTCGGTGACGCTGAGCAGGGCCACCTTGCGGTGCTCGCCGATGGCGAATTCGGCGGGGCACACCAGGTTGCCCACGTTCTCCACCCAGAGCAGATCGAGGCCGGCGGGATCGAGGCGCTGGCCAAGCAGCCGGAGGCCGCCACGCACCATCGCCGCATCCAGATGGCAGGCGCGGCCGGTGGTGATCGGCACCACCGGCACCCCCACGGCCTGCAGCCGCTCGGCATCGAGCTGGGTGGTCATGTCGCCCTCCAGCACCGCCATGGCGTAGGTGCCGGCCAGCTGGGCCAGGGAGCGCTCCAGCAGGCAGGTCTTGCCGGCGCCGGGGCTGCTCATCACGTTCAGGCAGAGCAGCTGCCAGGCGTCGAAGTGCTCGCGGTTGTGGGCGGCCTGATGGTCATTGGCGGCCAGCAGGTTGAGGCCGAGGGTGTCTTCCAGGGGCATGTGCATGGCGATCAGCGGCAGGGGGCGAGGTGGGACGTTGATTGGCCAGAGAGGCTGTAATCAATCGAGCGGATCTTCAGCTCCCGGCCCTGCACGATCTCCTCCATCGGGTGCTGGCAGCAGGGGGAGCGGTAGCCCTGCTCGGAACTGGGCGCGTAGGTGCCGTTGCAGAGCACACAACGGCCCAGCAGGGGCACCGATTCGATCGCCAGCCGGGCTCCGGCCAGCCAGCTCGACTGCACGGCCACCTGCCAGGTGGTCACCAGTTGCTCGGGC
Organism: Cyanobium sp. LEGE 06143; assembly: GCF_015207535.1. Taxonomy (NCBI): domain Bacteria; kingdom Bacillati; phylum Cyanobacteriota; class Cyanophyceae; order Synechococcales; family Prochlorococcaceae; genus Cyanobium; species Cyanobium sp. LEGE 06143. The sequence continues at coordinate 1,136 of NZ_JADEWP010000073.1, forward strand.
TCCACGCAGGTGAAGCTGCCCACCAGCAGGTGCACGGTGGTCACCTTCGGCGTGGCCGGGGCGTGGCCCCGCTTCCACTCCTCCATCGAGAGCAGCAGGCAGCGGGTCATGTCGACTTCATGCATGACTCACCTCCACTTCTGATCGACCTGCATGTTGCAGGCCTCATGCAGCCAGGCCGGCTTCTGTTTGCGCGGCAGCTGGCCGCTCACCACCAGGTGGGCCATGGTGTCGCAGATCACCCGGGTGGCCATCAATGAGGTCATGTCGCTGATGTCGTAGGGGGGCGACACCTCCACCAGCTCCAGGCCGCAGACCGGCACGTTGCGCACGATCAGCTCCAGCAACTTGAGGGCTTCGCGGGGCAGCAGGCCGCCGGGTTCGGGCCAGCCGGTGCCGGGCACGAAACCGGCGTCGATGCAGTCGATGTCGAAGGAGATGTAGACGCAGTCGGTGCCATCGGTGGCCCGCTCGATCGCGTACTGGGCGGCCGCCTCCAGGCCCATGTCGCAGATATCGGTGACGGTGAGCACGTTGGTGCCCCGCTCGCGGCACACCTTCACCCCTTCGCGCGGCACCTGCCAGCCGCCGATGCCCAGCTGCACCAGGTTTTCGGCGGGGGCGTTGGCCATGTTCGTGGCGTGGAACCACGGACAGGTGTGCATGCGTTCGTCGAGGTCGATCTCCTGGGTGTCGACGTGCCGATCGAAGTGGATGATGCCCACCTTCTTGTCGCCCAGGTGGCGGCACACCCCCCGCACGGTGGGAAAGCCGATCGAGTGATCGCCGCCGAGGATGATCGGGAAGGCGCCGCTGGCAAACACGTGCGCCACGCCCTTGGAGATCTGATCGAAGCTCTTCTCGTTGTTGGCAGGAATCGTGAAGATGTCGCCCACATCGCAGAGCCGGATCGACTCGCGCAGGTCGACGCCCATCTCGTAGTTGTAGGGCGTGTAGAGGGCCGAGATGCGGCGGATGCCCTGGGGGCCGAAGCGGGTGCCGGGCCGGTAGGTGGTGCCGGAATCGTGGGGCACACCCAGGATCGCCACATCGAATTCGCCGACGCGGTTCACGTCTTCGATGTAGGGCGCCTTCATGAAGGTGTTGATGCCCGCGTAGTGGGGCAGCTCGCCGCGCGAAAAGGTGGAGATGCGCCGGTCCATGATGCTCTCAGCCGCCTCCAGCCCGTAGCGCAGGCCCTGGTCCACCTCCTGCTGCCAGCCGGTGAGCGGCAGGCGGGCTTCTTTCTCAAGGGCTTCAGCGCCCTGACGGCCAGGCGGCGCCGGGGTGCGGCGGTCAAAGGCCCCTTCAGGGCCTGGCGATGCGGTCATGGCACAACACGGAGGTGGGGGTTGCGGTCTCCCGGGCTTTTATCCCTCCGTGCAACCGAGTGACCCCGGTGAGCTTCTCTCGGACCAGACGTCTCTCCAGCAGGACCCTGGGGCCATCGCTGAACGGGACCGGAACCCTAGAAACTGCTTCCGCCTTCAGACCCTCTCCCAGGTGTTGGCTGAGCGTTGTGGTGATTGTTACCGGGGCTCGAAGAAGGCCTTGAGGTTGGTGAGCACGAACTGCAGCCCCATGGCGATCAGGATCAGGCCGAGAAAGCGATTGATCAAGGTGGCGTTGCGACTGGCCGCCGACCCCGGCCGCGACACCACCACCTTGTCAGCAGGCCCTCCCCCGGACCGTGCATCACCGCCAGGGTGAGCACGGTGGCGATGGTGCCCGCTCAGGCGAGGCCGTCTCGCTGCCCCCTGCCTGGAACATGCCGTAGCCGATCGAGGCGATCACCAGGCCGCCCATGATCCGGAACGTGTCGAGGGAGATGCCCAGGGTGGCGAGCAGCCGCGGCCCGAAGAAGGCACTCAGCAGCAGGATCGCACCGGTGCGCAGCACGACGGTGGCCACGCCGCGCAGCCGCTGGGCCCGTGGCGCCCCGCCGCAGTGCTGCAGCAGCATGGCCGAGCAGATCACCGGGTTCACCAGCGCCAGCAGGGTGATCACGGAGCGGTTGAGGTCGGCCCCGCCGTTGCCGCCGCTCAACCCGGCGGAGCTGATCCCAGCATCTGGGAGGGCTGCACCCAGCGATCGAAGTCTTCCCCGCTCAGCTCTCCCAGCACCAGGGCCGCTTCCTTCAGGCTGAGGCCCTGCCGGTGGGCGTGGCTGGCAATGGCGCTGGCACGGTCGTAGCCGATCACGGGGGTGAGGGCCGTGACCAGCATCAGGCTCTGGTCGAGCAGGGTGGCGATGCGGGCCTCATCGGCCCGGAGGCCCTCCAGACAATGCTGGCGGAAGGCCGTGCAGCTTCCCTGCAGCAGGGCGATGCTCTCCAGCACGTTGTGGGCGATCAGGGGCTTGAACACGTTCAGCTCGAAGTTGCCCTGGCTGGCGGCCATCTGCACGGCGGTGTTATTGCCCATCACCTGCACCGCCACCATGGTGAGGCTCTCGCACTGGGTGGGATTCACCTTGCCAGGCATGATCGAGCTGCCCGGTTCGTTCTCAGGCAACACCAGCTCACCAAGGCCGCAGCGGGGTCCACTGGCCAGCCAGCGGATGTCGTTGGCGATCTTCAGCAGGGATCCGGCCAGCACGGTGAGGGCTCCGTGCAGGGCAGCCAGGGGCTCATGGCCCGCCAGCGCCTGGAACTTGTTGGGGGCACTGGTGAACGGCAGCGCCAGCCGGGCCGAGAGCCGGGCGGCCACGGCCTCACCAAAGCCCGCCGGAGCGTTGAGACCCGTGCCCACGGCGGTGGCGCCGATGGCCAGTTGCCTCACCTGGGGCAAGGTGGCGGTCAGGCTCTCAAGCCCAAGCTGCAACTGGGCCGCATAGCCGCTGAACTCCTGGCCGAGGCTGAGCGGCACCGCATCCTGGAGGTGGGTGCGGCCGATCTTGACGATGCCGCTGAAGGCTGCCGCCTTCTGAGCCAGTTCCTGCTGCAGGGCCTGCAGCGCCGGGATCAGCCCCCGCTCCAGCTGCAGCGCCACCGCCACGTGCAGGGCAGCCGGGAAGGTGTCGTTGCTCGACTGGCTGAGATTCACATGGTCGTTGGGGTGCACCGGTGCCTTGCTGCCCAGCACCCCGCCACAGGCTTCGATCGCCCGGTTGGCGATCACCTCGTTGACGTTCATGTTGGTCTGGGTGCCGGAGCCCGTCTGCCACACCTTCAGGGGGAATTCAGCATCGAGCTCGCCCCGGGCCACCTGCTCGGCCGCCGCCACGATCAGGTCGGCCAGGTGAGGCGTGAGCTTGCCCTCGGCGGCGTTCACCTCGGCGCAGGCGGCCTTGAGCTGGCCGAAGGCGTGCACCACGGCCAGGGGCATGGCCTGCCCGAAGGGGAAGAAGTGGATCGAGCGCTGGGTCTGGGCGCCCCAGTAGTGCTCGGCCGGCACGGCCAGGCTGCCGAGGCTGTCGCTCTCCAGCCGCGTGGCGGGGCCATCGCTGCTCATCGCCCGCTCAGCACCTCGGTGTTGAGCTCGTTGAAGCTCATGCTGCCGCTGCTCTTGAAGCTGTCGGGCAGCTCCAGGCCGGTGGCCTGGCTCACCGCTGGATTGATGCGATCCAGGCCCACCTGCCCCTCCTCATCGAGCAGCACCTGGCCGTCGCCATCGAGCACCACCACCTGGGGGGTGTGGCCGTGCCAGTAGTAGGCCGGATCCGAGGGCCCCGTGGTGGGACGGTTCTGCAGGGGATCGGTGACCAGGGGGATCAGCTCGATGCTGGTGCCCCAGAGCCGCTGCAGCTCAGACACCACCGGCGCGAAGGCCTTGCTGGCGCTGTCGTCATCGAGGTAATAGACCACCAGGGCCGGCCTGTGCTCCTCCAGGGTCTTGGCCAGGCTGGTGCGCGGCGGCACCAGGGAACCGTTGCCGGCGTAGAGGGCGTAGATGTTGCCGTCGTAGCTGTTGGTGGTGAGGGCCGCCTGGGCGGGAGCACCGCCGAGGCCAAGACCAAGCCCCAGGGCCAGAACCAGGCTCAGGGCAGGGCCCAGCAGTGTCTTGAGCAGGGAGCACCGCTCGCCGCTCAGGTGCCACGCGCCTGGCCGGGCCGCTCGCGGGCGGCCATCCCGGCCTGTGACTGTGCGTTGCATCGTTGACATCGGGGCCCCGGCGATGGGCCCATTGTGAAGGGCCGATGGTGCCGGCCTGCGCGCGGGCTAGGGGCTGCTGGGCCGCCGGCCCATCCCCTGCAGGATGCCCCTGCCGATCAGCCCGATCGCCCGGCCCACCACCTGGGTGAGCAGCACCACCACCAGGTTGCCGAGCCCCTGGATCAGCTGGCGCAGTTGAGGGGCCACGGCGTCGCGGCTTTCAAGGGCCAGCGTCACCAGCTGCTGCAGGGGACCGAGCCGGCGCAGCTCCCCGTCGCGGGGTTCCACCAGGTGGAGGGTGGCGATGCGACCGGCTTCCACGCAGAGCAGCTGGCGGCGGCTTTCGTAGATGGCGATCGGGCGCTCGAACCACTCGCTCCAGCGCTGCTGGGCATTGAGCTGGTTGCGCAGCCGTTCCAGGTTGCGGGTGGAGAGCAGCTCGGGTCTGAGCAGGTAGCGGCGCAGCTCCGGCCAGGCGCCGCAGCAGCTGAGCACCTCCGCCGCCAGCAGTTCGGCGGTGCGCATCAGCCAGTTGGCCACCAGGCGTTCCAGGTGCAACAGGGCCTGGAGCTCATCGGCGGCCACCAGTTGGCCCTCCACTAGCAGCGGCTGGGCCAGCACCAGGGTGGCCAGCATCGCCTGGGCGTCCGGTAGCTCGGGGTCGCTGGCCGCCAGATCACTGGTCTGCACCAGGGCTGTGGCCACCGGTTCGAGCGTGCCCAGGCGGGGGAGCTGCACGTAGGGGCTGGCCATGCTGCGCAGGGCCTGCTCCCGCAGCTGGGGCTGCAGTTCGAGCCAGCGCTGCAGCAGCGTGTTCGCCGCGCCGGGCTCGTCGGCAAGCTGGCTGCGCAGACTCTCGAGCTGGTCCAGCAGGGCCAGGAGCAGGTCGCGGCAGCGCTGTGGACTGAGCCCCTCGATGGCCAGCAGCTGGCCGCTGCGGTTGTCGAGGCCAGGGCCGATGGCCGTCTCCAGCCGCAGGCGCACGGCCTGCCAGATGCCGGCGGCGTTGCGCTGCTGCAGGGTGAGACTCGTGCCCCGGCCGGGGTTGGTGGTGGACGTGGGGGGCGGTGTCTGCTGCTCCGGCAGGCCCCAGGCCAGGCTCACCGGGCCCCAGATCAGCAGCAGCAGCTGGCGGGCACAGGCCAGTTCCCGCACTCTTCCCTCCAGGATCCAGCGCTGCAGGGGTGCCTGGGGAGGCGGATCCAGCAGCCGCAGGCAGAGGGCGCTGGCGGCATCGATCTGCTCGAGGCCGTCGAGCAGGAGGCGCTGGCCCAGGCCCGTGGCCCAGCCGCTGCCCGCGCCGGCGGCGGCCTGGTTCGAGCGGGCGGGGTTGGCGGCATCGCCCTGGAGCGTGGGGGCCTGCAGCTCCAGCACCCGGCCGCCGGCCCGCAGGGTGCGGATCGCCTCCAGCAGCTCGTCGCTGCCCGGGGCCTCCAGCAGCCCGTGGACCCCCAATTGCAGCAGTGATGAGGCGGCGATGCCATGGCCCGCAGCCAGCAGCAGCAGCAGGGGCGCAGGCCGCCATCGCTCCCGCAGCAGCAGCGACTCGCGGCGCAGGTCGGCTGCGCTGGTGGCAGCCGCGGGGCGCCAGATCACCAGCTGGGGGGCCCCCACCAGTTCGGAGGGGTTCGTGACCACCACCAGGTCATCGCCATGGTCCTGGATGAGGCGGATCAGTCCGCCGGCCACCAGGGGTTCAGCGAACAGCAGTAGCTGCGGAGTCACGCACCCAGGCCCTGGTGATGGCCCAAGGTAACGGCCTCAGCCACGGAGATCCACAGGCTGATCGGAGCTGCTGCCGCTGGGGCGACGACCGGTGAGGTTGAGGGTGTACGACTCGATGTGGTAGCCGGTGCACCGCTCGATCTGCTCCAGCAGTTCGGCGGGCAGGGCCACATCGAGATCCTCGATGGCCCCGGAATCGAGGCAGGTGATGTGGCTGTGGGGATCACTGCGGTAGCCGTAGAGGCGGCCACTGGCGCGGTCGAGGCACTCGATCACCCCTGCCGATTGCAGGGCTTCCAGATTTTGATAGACGGACGTGTGGCCGATGTTGCGGCCCAGGTCGTTGAGCTTTTCGAAGATGTCGCGGGCGCTCAGATGGCTTTTCTCGGCCCAGAGCAGATCCAGCACCATGCGCCGTTGGCGGCTCAGCCGCATGCCCAGATCCCTGCAGCGTCTGTACACCGCTTCGGCGCAGTCAGGCAGGGCCTTGGTCTCAGGCTCGGCCAGCGTGCCTGTCAGAGCTGTCTGGGCCGCCGTGCTCAAGCGAACCACCTGGAAGGGAGCATCTCTGTTATAGGCCAACCCACAAGTGGTCCGTGTACGCCCAGGTGAAGGCGCCATGGCTGAGTCAGCCAGGCTCATGCGATCGACGCGCTTTCCGGTGGGGTCGTCACGTCCTGAAGCCTGCCATCGGCCACGGCGGCCATCGCCTCAGCCAGGTCGACACGGCCGTCGTAGAGGGCGCGGCCCAGGATCACCCCCTCCACCCCCAGGGGCACCAGGCTCAGCAGTGAGAGCAGGTGCTCCAGGCAGCCGACGCCCCCGGAGGCGATCACCGGAACCGCACTGGCCTCGGCCATGGCCCGCAGGGCCTCCAGATTCGGGCCGGCCAGGGTGCCGTCGGTAGCGATGTCGGTGCTGATGATCGCCGCGATGCCGCTGCCGTTGAAGCGCCTGGCCAATGCCGTGGCTTCCAGACTGCTGCCATCCAGCCAGCCGCGGGTGGCCACCTTGCCTTCACGGGCATCGATTCCCACCACGATCCGCCCCGGATGACGGCGGGCCAGCTCATCCACCAGCTGCGGCTGTTCGGCGGCCACCGTGCCCAGGATCACCCGGTCGAGCCCACAGGCCAGCAGCTCCTCGGCCCGCTCCGCCGTGCGCACACCGCCCCCCAGCTGCACCGGGATCGTCAGGGCGGCGGTGATCGCGTTCACCACGGCGTCGTTGAGTGGGGTGCCGGTGCGTGCCCCATCCAGATCCACCAGATGCAGCCGCTGGGCGCCCTGAGCCTGCCAGCTCAGGGCCTGGGCCACCGGATCGCCTGAAAAGCGCGTCACCTGGTCGTAATCCCCCTGGTGCAGACGCACGCAGTGCCCGTCCAGCAGGTCGATGGCGGGAATGATCTGCATGGGGCGCCGCAGCTGTTGCCAGCCAGGCTGCCAGAGCCGCCTGTCGCGCAGCTGCTGCAGCGGCACCAGCAGCCGCAGGCTCGGATCCAGCACGGCGGCCAGCTCCACGGCGCGGCCGGCGGCCCTGCCCCGCTGGCCCACCAGGGCGAAGTGGCGATAGCCCCGGGTGTCCTGCGGCGCAGCGGGCTGGGCGGTGTAGGCCTGGCTCAGGCGCATCGGTTCCACGGCATCGGAGCGGGGGGGGGCTGGAGGGGTGAGCCTGGAGAATGGCGCTCCAGTTGCGCAGCAGTGCCATGCAGATCCTCGTCATGGGCGGAACCCGTTTTGTGGGCAAGCCCCTGGTGGAGCAGCTGCTGGCCTGCGGCCATGAGCTCACCCTGTTCACCCGTGGCCGCAACCCGGTGCCGGCCGGCCCCCGGCACCTGGTGGGGGATCGCAGCGACCCGGCGGCCCTGGAGCTGCTGGCCGGCGAGCGCTTCGATGTGATCGTGGACAGCTCCGGCCGCAGCCTGGAGGATTCCCGCGCCGTGCTGGAGCGCACCGGCCCCCCCAGCCATCGCTTCGTCTATGTGAGCTCGGCGGGGGTCTATGCCGATTCCGAGCTCTGGCCCCTGGATGAGGACGCCCCCACCGATCCGGCCAGCCGCCACGCCGGCAAGGCGGAGACCGAAACCTGGCTGCGCCAGCAGGGGATTCCCTTCACCAGCTTCCGGCCCACCTACATCGTGGGTCCGGGCAACTACAACCCTGTGGAGAGCTGGTTTTTCGATCGGATCCTGCATGGCCGGCCCCTGCCCCTGCCGGGTGACGGCAGCACCATCACCCAGCTGGGCCATGTGAAGGACCTGGCGGCCGCCATGGCGCGCTGCATCGAGGTGGAGACCGCCACCAACCGCATCTACAACTGCACCGGCAGCAAGGGCGTGACCTTCCGGGGGCTGGTGGATGCCGCAGCCCGGGCCTGCGGCCAGGATCCCGCCAGCGTGGACGTGCGCAGCTTCGATCCCGCCGGCCTGGACAAGAAGGCCCGCAAGGCCTTCCCGCTGCGGCTGGCCCACTTCCTCACCGAAACCACCCGGGTGCGGCGCGAACTGGCCTGGGAGCCCGCCTTCGACCTGGAGGCCACCCTCAAGGACAGCTACAGCCACGACTACGCCCTGCGGGCTCCCGGCACCCCGGACTTCTCCGCCGACGAGGCCCTGCTCAGCGGTTCAGGCGCGGCGCAGGTAGCCCCAGGCTGAGCTCAGGGCCAGCAGCAGGGAGGGCCAGAAGAGCCACCAGCCCAGCGGCACCAGCAGCGCCTGGCCCGGCCAGGGCCAGAGCAGCAGCAGCAGGCTGCTGAACTGCAGCACGGTCTTGAGCTTGCCGGCCAGGGAAGCGGGGCCGCCGCCGCCCTGGCCGGCCCGCCAGCCGGAAATCAGCAGCTCGCGGGCCAGCAACAGCCACACGGCCGCCAGGGGCAGCACCCCCTGGGCCCCGAGCCACAGCAGCGGCGCGCTGATCAGGATCTTGTCGGTGAGCGGATCGAGGCGGGCACCCCAAACCGAGCCGCCGCCGGCGCGTCGGGCCAGCGCGCCATCGGCCCAGTCGCTCAGCCCCCCCAGCAGCAGCAGCAGSSRGRSCCCCWGCNRCNGGCCCGCNAGCASGGYSAGNCNAKCNGGNSSAGSCYYMGCANNKCCYGYWGCNCSKTSAKSCCRKCNKCCMGGCYWCNGSMTCMKRWTGSCCKWCANCSCSGYTCCNNCRGCCNCAKGSTCMRAMWGKCSGWCNMCGCCGTNWYSAGYAGCCCNNGGTYCNWSAGNCGNGKCKSYGSMSWSRYSMSTNGCMSGRKKCNGNGYGWRGCNGRTGRRCRMGCMCCNRCANNGGMGGNGSTGMMGSTGRTGNANGSGRGCRSCRCMYYGGYGGGCNGMSSKYRSYGRAYRGGRSCKGNNNNMTGGTGSGCGAGMKCRSCKWMSAKGNCCKGMYSSTRCGYGANWGCKGCTNCGATGCCGKSMYCTACSTGNYGCWRYYCSMTGCMGTGRKMYAMSCAGGTGCACCAGGTGCTGGGCAGCACCGTGGGTGAAGTGATGCGCCCCAGCCCCCACACCTGCCAGGCCGAGCTGCCCCTGCCGGCGGCGGCCCGCCAGCTGCACGAGAGCAGCACCCAGCGGCTGTTTGTGGTGGATGGCGGGCACCGACCCGTGGGCGTGCTCACCCGCGGGGATGTGGTACGGGCCCTGGCCCAGGCTGGCGCCTGAGCGGTATGGCTTGGATAGGGGAGCTTATTGAGAGGGCATGAGAACTATTGCTGCAGCTGGCAACAATGAAGGGCACGGTGCCGCTCGCTAGTGCCTGGCAGGCGGGCGTCGAGCCTCGTGGTTCTCAACAAGGACGGCTTATTGAGGACATCTGCTCGTGGGTGTGTTGCATCTGTTGACAATGCCCAGAGGCGCTTCTGGTGGCTTGGCCTGATGACTGCGGGGCAGGGCAAGCGGGGAAGTGGCGCCTGGCAGCGTGGATAGCGTGATCGGTGCCGACCTCCTGGATCGTCCTGCGGCCACTGATCGCCTCCAGGCAACCTTGGCCTTGAACTCGGGACTGCGGGTGTAGCCCTTGCTCATGGGTGGGAGCCCCTTTCAGGGGCGGTGCCCCGCCTCTAGGGCTAACGATGGAGCCTGTCCAGAAAAGCCAGACCACCTCAGCCGCCGATCGATGTAGGCGTGGGGTTCCCCCGGTTCTGTGGATTGGTCGTAACGAGTCGTGTCCTAAGGAGCCTCTGGGCAACGAGCCCTGAAAGTGGGTCCAAGGTTGGAATTTGCTCGGAATGAACAACGTTTGGCGAATCTGAGGTTGGCTTGGCTGATTTCACCCTTTCGGGTGCCAAAATCTGCCCATG
>NZ_JADEWP010000084.1:0-10074 GCF_015207535.1 Cyanobium sp. LEGE 06143
GCCCGCCAGCCGCGTGATCCGTCAGCAGCTGCTGCAGGCCCCTCCCCTGCCCCTGCCGGCAGCCCCGGCCTGAGCCGTGACGGCGATCGGAATTGTGCGTAAGCTGCCGCCCACGCCCTGGGGTGGAGCGACATGAAACAGCTGAACTTCCTGCTGATCTTCAGCTTCGGCCTGGCCACGGTGATGTTCACCCTGGAGAACACGGCCGCCACCACTGTGCACTTCCTGCCGGGTCTCAACGCCACCATGCCGCTGGCCGCGCTGCTGCTGGTGGTGGGCGGCATCGGCGCCACAGCGGCCTGGGTGTTCGCGGTGTGGACCGGGGTGGTGCGCAAGGTGGAAGCCCTGCAGACCCAGGGCGAGTACGAGGCCCAGCAGGTGCGCATCCAGGAGCTGGAGAACGACCTGCAGCGCTACCGCGCCACCGTGGATGCCCAGTTGGCCCTGCTGCCCGCCGCCGGCGAGAGTTCCGCCCCTGGGCCCTCCCACGCCACTGAGGCCCCTGAGGCCATGGGCGCCGAAGACTCCAGCCTGGCCTCCTGATCAGGAGAGCTACCAACGGGGTGGTTGAGCATGGCCAACGCCGGTAGCGTGCCGACACAGACCTTTGGACCACCGGGACGGGATTGGCAGACGGCGGCGCCAGACTGGCCATCCGGCTCTTGCAGGATGCGGCCGTCCAGGGGGATCTCGATCCCTGGGACGTGGATGTGATTGCCGTGATCGACGGCTTTCTGGATCAGCTGCGCCAGCGCATCACCGTGCCCCGGCTGGTTTCAGCGGCTGGGGCCAGCCGGGGAGGCAGCTATGAGCACGACCTGGCGGAGGCCAGCGAGGCCTTCCTGGCCGCCTCGGTGCTGGTGAGCCTCAAAGCCGAGCTGCTCGAGGCCAGCACCCTGCCCCTGGAGGAACCGCTGGACGACGATTTCGACGCCGCCTTCGACGCCGAGGGGGCCGACTGGGGAGGTGATCCTGCCCTGCAACTGCCGCGACGGCCTGAGCGCCACCTCTGGCGTCGCCCAGTGGCGCCGCCACCCCTGCAGCGCCCGGTGACGCTGGGCGAGTTGATCCGCCAGCTGGAGGAGATCGCTGAGCGGCTGGAGCAGGAGCCTGCGGGCCCCAGCCGTCAGCGTCACCGCCCCCACCGCTACAGCGATCGGGCGGCGATCGCCCAGGTGACGAACCTGGCCCACCGGGAGAAGCTGCCGGAGACCACCGCCGCCCTCAGCCAGTTCATGCTGAGCTGGGACCCAGCCCACGACTGGGTCGACTTCGAGGAGCTCGTAGGCGCCTGGGCCGAAGCCCCCCAGCCGGCCGGGGCGGACGATGACCTGGACCGGGATCGGGTGGGGGTGTTCTGGGCCCTGCTCTTCCTCTGCCACCAGGGCAAGGTGGACTTGGAGCAGCCCGGCGGCCTGGGCGCCTGCCTGAGCCTGCGGCGCTGCGCGGCGCAGGCCCTGAGCGGCAGCGTGGCCCAGCTCTCAGCCGCAGGACCGGCCGCCCCGGCAGGGGTGGAGCAGCTGGTGGCCTGATCCTGCGCGTAAGGTGGGGCCCCCCGACCTCAGTGAGTACGCCCAGATGAAGGCGATGATTCTGGCGGCTGGCAAAGGAACAAGGGTGCGGCCGATCACGCACACCATTCCCAAGCCGATGATCCCCATCCTGCAGAAGCCCGTGATGGAGTTTCTGCTCGAGCTGCTGCGGCAGCACGGCTTCACCGAAGTGATGGTGAATGTGTCACACCTGGCAGAAGAGATCGAGAATTACTTTCGCGACGGCCAGCGCTTCGGGGTGGAGATCGCCTACAGCTTTGAAGGCCGCATCGAAGACGGTGAACTGATCGGCGATGCCCTGGGCTCCGCTGGAGGCCTCAAGAAGATCCAGAACTTTCAGACCTTCTTCGACGACACCTTCGTGGTGCTGTGCGGCGATGCGCTGATCGATCTCGACCTCACCGAAGCCGTGCGCCTGCATCGTGAGAAGGGCGCGATGGCGAGCCTGGTCACCAAGCGGGTGCCGAACGATCAGGTGAGCAGCTATGGCGTGGTGGTGACCGATGACGGCGGCAGGGTGCTCTCCTTCCAGGAGAAGCCTGCGTTGGCGGAGGCCGCCAGCAACATGATCAACACCGGCATCTACATCTTCGAGCCGGAAGTGCTCGATTTCGTGCCCAGCAACCAACCCTTCGACATCGGCTCGGATCTGTTCCCGAAGCTGGTGGCTGCTGGAGCGCCCTTCTACGCCCTGCCGATGGAATTCGAGTGGGTGGACATCGGCAAAGTGCCCGACTACTGGCAGGCCATCCGCAGCGTGCTCCAGGGCAAGGTGCGGCAGGTGCAGATTCCCGGCAAAGAAGTGCGGCCTGGGGTGTACACCGGCCTGAATGTGGCCGCCAACTGGGATCGGATCAGGGTGGAGGGGCCGATCTACGTGGGCGGCATGACCCGCATCGAAGACGGTGCCACGATCATCGGGCCGGCCATGATCGGCCCCAGCTGTCAGATCTGCGAAGGCGCCGTGATCGACAACTCGATCATCTTCGACTACTCCCGCATCGGTCCCGGCGTGCGCCTGGTCGAGAAGCTCGTGTTCGGTCGCTACTGCGTGGACCGCAACGGCGATCACTTCGACCTCCAGGAGGCCGCCCTCGACTGGCTGATCACCGATGCCCGCCGCCAGGACGTGCTGTCGCCGAGCCCGCAGCAGAAGGCCCTGGCGGAACTGCTGGGCAACGATCTCACCCTCAACCAGGACCTGGTTCAGCCGCAGCGGGGCCCTGGCTAGGACGACACCTCCCTGCCCAGGGCCACAGCGGCAGGGGGAGGCGGAGCCGCCGAAAGGCCGTGGTCGCCGTGCTCAAGCCCTGCAGCCGGCTGCAGCGGAGCAAGCCCGGCCTGGGCGAGGATTCTGGGGATGAGCGCTTCCGCCTTGATCGCCATCACGTGAACCCCCTGGGCGATCTCCAGATAGCTGGCCACCTGTTCCGCAGCGATGGCCACCCCTTCCGCCGCAGGATCGGTCGCAGCGGCCAGACGATCGATCAGGCGCTGGGGAATGTTCGCTCCGGGCACCACCCGGTTGATGAACAGCGCGTTCTTCGCCGACTTGAGCAGAAACACACCGGCCAGCACCGGCAGCCCCAGGGGGGCGGCGATCTCGTCGACGAAGCGGCGCAGGGCGGTGGCATCCGTCACCATCTGGGTCTGCACAAAGCGGGCCCCGGCACGCTGCYTGCGGCGCATGCGGCTCTGAAGGCCGCTCCAGCTGGGGCTCTGGGGGTCGGCGGCCGCTCCGGCGAAGAACGCGGTGCCGCCATCCGGCAGCAGGCCACGCACCGGGTCCTGAGCGCTATTCAGCTGGGCCACCAGCTGCAGCAGCCGCACCGATTCGAGCTCATTCACGGGCCGGGCCCCGGGCTGATCCCCAGCCCTCACCGGGTCCCCCGTGAGGCAGAGCAGATTGCGCAGGCCGAGGGCGTGGGCCCCCAGCAGATCGGCCTGAAGGGCAATGCGGTTGCGATCGCGGCAGGCCATCTGCAGCACGGGCTCCAGACCGATGTCCAGCATCAGACGGCACAGGGCCAGGCTGCTCATCCGCATCACTGCCCTGCTGCCATCGGTCACGTTGATGGCGTGCACCCAGTGGCGCAGCGCTGCGGCAGCGGCCAGGGTGCGGCTGGGGTCTCCTCCCCGCGGCGGAGTGACCTCAGCCGTGATCGCCGGTTGCCCGCTGGCCAGGGCCTGTTGGAGCAGCAAGCCAAGCTTCCCATCGCAGGCCCCATCATGCGGCAGGGGCCTGCCTAGAGTGAAGAAGTGCCTATGGGCCTGGCGGAGATGGGCAGAGAGCTCCAGCAGCATCAGCCCCAGGAGCGCAACCTCTCCGAGCGGGAACTGGAAATCATCTCCCTGGTGGCGGAAGGGCTCACCAATCAGGAGATCGCGGGCCTGCTCACGATCAGCAAGCGCACCGTGGACAACCACGTGAGCAACATCTTCACCAAGACCGGCGCCAAGAACCGCGTTGCCCTGCTGAACTGGGCGATGGATCGGGGCAAGATCTGCCGTGATGGCTTCAACTGCTGCTCACTGGAGCATCAGCCTGACGAGGAAAGCTGAGCAGGTCTCAGCATGAGCGGGCAGTCCGCACCCCGCACAGGGTTTCGGGAGCCCCTGCCTCAGACCCCCGCCAAGGCAGCCTGGGGGGTGCTGGCAAGGGAGCCGCCCACCAGCACCGCCACGCTCTCGAGGCTGTAGCTGTCCTCAGGCAGCGCGAAGAGCTCGGCGTAGGCGAGACAGTCGTCCCGGTCCCGGCCAGCAAAGCGCAACACACCCTGGCTGTCGTAGAGACCGAGCACGCCCAGCTCCTTAAGAAAGTCTGTTGATTGTATCCGATGCCACCGCCCCCCTGTGCAGCCAGTGCGGCAGGCTCCGGCGCCGTTCAGGGCTCCAAGCCTGCAGGGGCTCACGGGCCAGGGCGGCATTGCTGAGCTCGTGGCGCCCGGTCACCTCCTGGGCGCACCAGGGCGGCAGGGGGGGCAACTGGTCAGCCGACGCAAGCTCCACCTCCGCCAGCACCAGGGGGGCATTGGCCGCTTCGAACACATCCACCACCCAGTCACCACCAGGCAGGGCGAGGTGGTAGCGCCACTTCCTGATCTGGAAGGGGGCCAGGGCCAACAGGGCCTGGGCATCGGCGAGAGGGATGGCGTACTCGAACTCCTGCCGCACCAGGCCATCGGGCTGCCCCGGGACTTCCCCAGGCAGACCAGAAGCCCCGCCGGCCGCCAGCGGAGCCTTGAGGGTGAGCCAGGCCTCGGCAGGCTCTCCCCCCAGCGCATCCTCCGCCCTGCTGGAGCGCACCCGCAGGGTGAGTCCACCGGGGCCGCTCACCAGGTAGCCCTGCAACAGATGGGCTCGCCCAGTGATGTGCTGGCGCCACTCGTCACCGTGCACCAGGAACCGACGCTCGATCTCCAGGGCCATGGCTGGGGTCAGTTGTGGGAGGGTTCGCCGGCAATCAGGCTGCCAGCCCAGTGCAGCTTGTGGGTGAGGGTGCGGTAATAGGAGGGGCTGCGCTCCAGCACGAGCATCAGCGCCGGATGGCCCGAGCGCTGCACCAGGGCCCGGTCACCCGGCTCCAGGGTGGTGGCCTGGGCTCCGTCCTGCCAGAGGTTGACCCGGCGGCTCGACTCCCCCAGGGGCCACACCGACAGCTGGGCCCGGGGGGGCACCACGAGGGCGCGGCTGGAGAGGCTGATCGGGCAGATCGGCGTGACCACGATCGCCTCGATGCCGGGATGCAGGATCGGCCCACCGGCCGCCATGGCGTAACCGGTGGATCCGGTGGGGGTGGCGATGATCAGCCCATCGCCGCGGAACTGGTCCACCACCTCACCATCGATCTCCAGCTCCAGCACGCAGGTGGGCGAGCGTTCATCGAGGCCTGGACGGAAATAGACGTCGTTGAGGGCGAGATGGGTCAGCTCCGCGGCCGCCTCAACACCATCACCGCGATCGATGTGGGCCTCCAGCATCATGCGCTGCTCCACCGCGAAGGCGTCTTCGCGCAGGATGCTCCAGAGGCTGCGCGGGTCATCGGAGGCGGTGCCGCGGCGTGGGGCCTCGCCATCGAGACGCAGCAGGTTGCGGTTGTGGGTGAGAAAGCCCAGGTGACCGCCCACGTTGAAGCAGAGGATTGGAATGGCCAGAGGAGCCAGGTGGCGGGCGGCTCCCAGCACCGTGCCATCACCGCCCAGCACGATGGCCAGATCCGGCAGTTCAGGCTCGGTGGCCAGCAGTCCCGGGAAGGGGTTGTTGACGGGGCCACTGGTGGCCATGGTCACGGTGGCTCCCTGGCTGCGCAGGTCCTGGGCACAGCGCTGGGCCTGGCGCTGGGCAGCCTGGCTGCCGGCTCTGGCGATCAGCCAGATGCGATCGAGCCGCATGGGGAGAGTTCAGGGATCACCAGCGCAGCAGGTTGAAACGCTCCATGTCCACGGTTTCGCGGTTGCGGTAGAGCGAGAGCAGGATCGCCAGACCCACCGCAGCCTCTGCAGCCGCCACGGTGATCACGAAGATCGCGAACACCTGGCCACGGATCAGCTCACCATCGAGATAGCTGGAGAAGGCCATCAGGTTGATGTTCACCGCATTCAGCATCAGCTCGATGCTCATCAGCACCCGCACCGCGTTGCGGCTGTTGATCAGCCCCCACACGCCGGCGCAGAACAGCAGAGCCGCCAGCACCAGGTAGGCCTGAAGAGGAATCGTGGCGGAAAGACTGGGCTCCATGGTGGGGTGATGGTGACGGAGGGGGGCTGAGCTAACGCTGAATGGGGTGCCAAGACTGGGGCCATGATGCCGGCATCAGAGGGTCGACCGGTCGGTCCAGCTCAGGACGACGACTTGTCGAGCAACAGGGGATAACGGGACTGCTCGATCAGCTCCTGATCAGCGGCCTCACCGGTGGCGATATCGGAGCTGAACACATCGCGCCTGGCTAGAACGATGGCACCGATCATGGCCATCAGCAACAGCACGGAGGCGAGCTCAAACGGCAGCAGATAGTCGGAGAAGAGGTGCTCACCGATGCGGATGGTGGCCTCCTCACCGATCGGCGTGGGACCAGGCAGGTTCCAGGGCGTGGTGACGGCCACCCGGAAGAGCAGGGCAAACAGCCCGCCGCAGACCAGGCCCGACAGCCCCCGGCGCAGAGCCAGGCCCTTGATCACGGTGAGATCCTCCCGCTTGTTCACCAGCATGATCGCGAACAGGATCAACACGTTCACGGCGCCCACATACACGAGCACCTGGGCCGCTGCCACGAAGCTGGCATTGAGCATCAGGTAGAGCCCGGCCACAGAAAGGAAGACGCCAGCGAGCAGGAAGGCGGAATAGACGATGTTGGGCAGCAGCACAACGCCCAGGGTTCCGGCCACCAGGGTGCTGGCGAGGATGGCGAAGCAGATGAACTGGGTGCTGGAGGCAATGGTCATCAGCTGTCACTCTCCGAAGCGGGCTTGTCCTTGGGGGCCGGGGCTGAGGCTGGCATCGCAGCGAGCACCTGCTCAGGCAGCTGCCCCGCTCGTGGCGTGGTGTCGGGCACGCCGTGGGGATCCATTTCTCCCTTGGGCAGGTAGGCGAGCTCCCGCAGGGCCACCACAGCGGGGTCACTGGTGACGCTGGTGGGCAGGCGTCCGAGCGCCACGTTGTCGTAGTTGAGGCTGTGGCGGTCAAAGGCGGAGAGCTCGTACTCCTCCGTCATCGAGAGGCAGTTGGTGGGGCAGTATTCCACACAGTTGCCACAGAAGATGCAAACTCCGAAATCAATCGAATAATTACTGAGCTCTTTTTTCTTGGTGGCTTTGTTCATCGTCCAATCCACCACAGGCAGATTGATTGGGCACACCCTCACGCATACTTCGCAGGCAATGCACTTGTCGAACTCGAAATGAATGCGGCCGCGATAGCGCTCCGAGGGGATCAGCTTTTCGTAGGGATACTGCACCGTGACCGGCCTGCGGCGCAGGTGATCAAAGGTGACCGCCAGCCCCTGGGTCATGTATTGGGCGGCACCCACCGCATCGCGGCTGTAGTCGCCGACTTTTTTGAGAAACCCGAACATGCGCTTGAAGGCGGTTGGACGACGGGGCTGGTCTGGTCGAAGCACGACCATGATGACTCAGGAGAGCCGAAGCTGAAGGTTCAGCCGCCGAAGACGGCGGGGAAAGCCAGCTTGAGACCAGCGGTGACGAGCAGGTTGACCAGGGCGATCGGCAGCAGGAACTTCCAGCCCAGGTCAAGGAGTTGGTCGATGCGCACCCGGGGGGTGGTCCAGCGCAGCAGGATCGCCAGGAACACCAGCAGGTAGGCCTTCAATACGGTCATCACGATCCCCACAGACCCCGTGATCACCTGAACCAGTGGCGCATCGATCGGCTGACCCAGCCAGCCCGCCAGCCATTCCACCGGCAGCGGGAAGCCCCAGCCCCCCAGGTAGAGCACCGACACCAGCAGGGCCGAGAGCACCAGGTTGATGTAGCTGCCCAGATAGAACAGGGCGAACTTCATGCCGGCGTACTCGGTCTGATAGCCAGCCACCAGCTCCTCCTCCGCCTCGGGGAGATCAAAGGGAAGGCGCTCGCATTCGGCCAGCACGCAGATCCAGAAGATCACGAAGCCCACGGGCTGGCGCCAGATGTTCCAGCTGAGGATGCCGGCCCCGTTCTGCTGGGCCACAATGTCCACGGTGCTGAGCGAGTTGCTCATCATCACCACGGCCAACACGGCCAGGGCCAGCGGAATTTCATAGCTGATCGACTGGGCCGCCGCCCGCAGGCCACCCAGCAGCGAGTACTTGTTGTTGGAGGCGTAGCCGCTCATAAGCAGGCCGATCGGCTGGATGGAACTCAGGGCAATCCAGAGGAAGATGCCGATGCCCACATTGCTGATCACCAGGTGCTCGCCGAAGGGCACCACCAGCCAGCTGAGAATCACCGGGATCAGCACCAGCACCGGGCCGAGGGTGAACAGCAGGCCGTCGGCCCGGGCGGGAATGATGTCTTCCTTGAACAGCAGCTTGAGGCCATCGGCCATGGGCTGCAGCATCCCCAGGGCTCCGGCATATTCGGGGCCGATCCGCTGCTGCACGGCGGCGGAGATCTTGCGCTCCAGCCACACGTTCACCAGCACCCCCACCACGGCGGCGACCAGCACCAGCAGCATGGGCAGGGGCAGCCAGAGCAGGTGCGCGGCCCCTGGGCTGAGGCCCAGACCCTGGAGCAGAGCAACGAAACTGGCCTCGAGATCAAGGCCAGGACCAGGTGGGAGGGCGGTGGCCGGGACGAGCCCCAGCACCGAGGCCAGACCTGGCCCTGAGGGGCTCAGCATGACGGCGTCTCAGATCGCAGCAACTTAGCGGGCTTCCAGGGGGATCCACTCACGTGGTGCAGACCCGGTGTAAATCTGCGACGGTCGGAAGATGCGGTTTGCACCAAGCTGCTCCTTCCAGTGGGCCAGCCAACCGGCCGTGCGGGCGATGGCGAAGACGGGGGTGAACAGGTCGCGGGGAATGCCGAGCTTGCGATACACGAGGCCGGAATAGAAGTCCACGTTGGGGTAGATGCCCTTCGGGCCCAGCCGGGAGCTGGCCTCCTCCTCCACCTTGCGGGCCAGGTCGTAGAGGGGATCGTGGCCGAAGCGGTCGAACAGCTGCTCGGCCAGCCCCTGCAGGATCACGGCGCGGGGGTCCTTCACCTTGTATTCGCGGTGACCGAAGCCCATGATCTTCTGCTTCTCGGCGATGGCCCGGTCGAGCCAGGGCCCCACCCGCTCCTCGCTGCCGATCGCTTCCAGCATGGCCAGCACGTCCTCGTTGGCACCGCCGTGCAGGGGACCGGCCAGCGTGCCCACCGCCGAGGCCACCACGGCGTAGGGATCGGTGAGGGTGCTGGCCGTCACCCGGGCGCTGAAGGTGCTGGCGTTGAGGCTGTGCTCGGCGTGCAGGATCAGGCAGGCATCGAAGATGCGGGCCGCCAGCGGGTCGGGCTCCCGCTCCATGAGCATGTAGAGGATGTTGGAGGCAAAGGCGAGGTCGTCGCGGGGCTGGATCGGGTCCTGGCCTTTGCGGATCAGCTGGAACGCCGCCACCATGGTGGGGATCTTGGCGATCAGCCGCACCACCGCCTCGGCGATGTACTCGGGGTTGTCGAGGGCGCGCCGCGAATAGAAGAGGCCCAGGGAGGCCGCGCTGCTCTGCAACGCATCCATCGGGTGGCCGGTGGCCGGGAAGCACTTCATCATGTCGCGGATGCGGAAGCTCACCCGGCGGTGCATCTGCACCTCCTGCTCGAACTGGCGCAGGCCTTCGGCGGTGGGCAACTCGCCCCAGATCAGCAGGTAGGTGGTTTCCAGAAAGGAGCTGTTGGCCACCAGGGTCTCGGCGTTGAAGCCCCGGTAGGTGAGCCGCCCGCGCTGACCGTCGATATCGCAGATGGCCGACTGGGTGGCGGGCACCCCCTCAAGACCAGGGCGAAACGGCGGTGGGCCCGGCTGATCGGTGACGCCGGCGGGTGGG
>NZ_JADEWP010000092.1:0-9561 GCF_015207535.1 Cyanobium sp. LEGE 06143
TCGCGCCTCGTGCGCTTCTTGGCCGTGGTCTGCTCGTAATCACCGAATCCGAGCTGCTTGCTGCCCATGAACCCAGTCCGCGCCTGCGATTACAGGGATATTTTCGCGCGGATGGCTCGGGTTTTCCAGAGCCTCCTTAGCATATTGTTGTCTGTGGGCTCGATCAGACAAATCCGAGTGCAGCTCTGGCCTGCCATCCACCAGGGAATACTGCGGCACCAGGAGTTTCAGCCACGGTCTCGCTTCCTGGCGCACTCCGCGCATCGGCAGGCCTCGATGCCCCCCCCCTGCTGGCCCGAACGGGACCCCAAAGTCCGATCCCAGTGAGTGAGGGGCGATCGCCAGGTCCTGAGCAGCCATCAGGCGGGGAGCTCCTGCAGAAGTGCGGGCCGATGCCCTCCAGGAGCACAGCCGCAGCCGGCTGGAGATCCTGCTCTGCGCCCTGGTGGGCAACACGGCGATCACCTGCCTGAAGAACACCTCCGCCAGCGATACCCTGGTGGACCAAGCCGCCCTCATGGGCGAATTCCTGGCAGTGGAGCATCACAGCCATGAGCTCATCCATTTCGGCTGGATCCACAAGCAAGGCCACGCCGAGGAACTCGTGGCTGCCACGGGAGCCAGCTCCTACCTGCAGATGGCGCTGCTAAATCTTTCCGACCATATGAGCGTGGTGACTCTCGTGTTGGTGGACAAGACTCTTCTGGCGATGACGCGCATGGGGCCCCGGTGGCCCGACTGGAGGTCATTCGATCCCAGCTGAAGGCCGTCAGAGCCCAGCGGCTGCCCGAGGGGGGCGGTGAGTCGCCAAGCTGATCACACCTGCCGGAGGTTCCCCTGGCCACTCCTCTGCTGCGCTCGCTGGGCTGGGCCGGCTGGCTGGCGCTGGGCTACGGCGGGATCTGCCTGCTGATGGCCGTGGCCCAGCGCTCCTTCATCTACCTGCCCCGGCCCGCCGCCGACCCCACCGGACAGCTGGAGCTGCCGGTGCAGGGCAAACGGGTGCTGGTGGCCMATCGGCCCCACGCCGGCCCCCGGGCGCTGATCTACTTCGGCGGCAACGCTGAGGATGTGTCGCTCACCCGCGCCGAACTGGCCGCCCTGCTGCCGGACACCGCCCTCTACCTGCTCCACTACCGCGGCTATGGCGGTAGCGAGGGCCGCCCCAGCGAAGCGGCCCTGCGCGCCGATGCCCAGGCCCTTTACGCCCAGGTGGCCCGGCGCCACAGCGCCGTGACGGTGGCCGGCCGGAGCCTGGGCACCGGACCCGCCGTGCACCTGGCCGCCACCCAGCCGGTGCAGCGGCTGGTGCTGCTGGTGCCGTTCGACAGCCTGCTGGCGGTGGCCCGCGGCGCCATGCCCTGGCTGCCGGTGGACCTGCTGCTGCGCGACCGCTGGGAGGCGGCGGCCGAAGCCCCCCTGGTGGAGGCCCCCACCACGATCGTGGCGGCCCAGTTCGATGCGGTGGTGCCGCTGGCCCGGGCCCGGGCCCTGCACCGCGCCTTCCGGCCGGGCGTAGCGGAGCTGCTGGTGGTGAACGAGCTCGACCACAACACCCCGATCCTGACTGCCGAGGCCTTCCGCACAGCGCTGATGGCGCAGCCCGCACCTAGCCTCCCAAGGTGACCCTGCGCCGCCGTTCAGGCCTGGAATGATGTCCGAGATCAACCTGCGGCAGGTCATCCTCGGCGTGCTCACCATCGTCATCTCCCTGGTGCTGCTGGTGGTCGCGGCGGTCAAGCTCTATCCCACCCAGAACGCGGACGCCCCTGCCGCCGATGAGGCCGGCCAGCTGCTGTCCCTGGAGATGGGAGTGTCCTCTGAGCTGGATCCGTGAGGTGATCGACACCTTCACTGAGCTGGTGGGGCACACCCTGCGCCTCCAGCCCGACGCCTTCCAGCTACTCGGCGCTGGCGAGCTGTCGGCCTGGTGGGGGGTGCTGATCGCCCTGCTGGCCGGGTTGTCTCAGGCGATCGGCCATGGCTTCATCCTGTTTGTGAACCGGGTGTCGCCACTGCGCTTCGGCCTCAGCCTGGTGGTGGAGGCGGTGCTGGTGGTGGTGGGCTTTCTGTTCTGGGCCCTGAGCACCTGGCTGGTGGCGCGCCTGGGCTTCGGCGTGGCGATCAGCCCCACCACGGTGGTGCTGGCGCTGGGGGTGGCCCATGCCCCGGAGCTGCTGGCCTTCCTCGGCGCCCTGCCCTATGTCGGCGTGCCCTGGCTCACGCTGCTCTCCCTGTGGACGGCGGTCGCCTTCGTGGTGGCAATGGTGGAGGTGGCCGGCCTGGGGGCCTGGCAGGCCTTCATTGCCCTGCTGGGCGGCTGGCTGGTGATGCTGCTGCTGCAGCGCCGCGCCGGTCAGCCGCTGATGCGTCTGGGGCGCGGCCTGCTGAATCGCACCGCCGGGGTGCAGCTGGTGCAGGACCGCCGCGCCCTGAGCGTGTTGCTGGATGCCGACCCCCGCGCCCGGCAGCGGCGATGAGGCTGTGGGTGCGTCGCCATCGCCGCTGGCTGCTGGGCGGCCTGCTGCTGGCCTTGGCCGTGCTGCTGCCGGGCGCGGGCCTGCTACTGGCCCTAGCCCGCCACACCCTGGTGCGCAGCTTCGGGGTGGTGGTGGACCTGGTGGGCATCGGCCTGGTGCTGTTTCTGGTGGCCGCTCTGCTGGCACCGCTCCAGGCTCTCGGCTGGTGGGCCGGCTGGTTCGGCGACGCCGAGGAGGGCCCCTCCAGCCTGGGGCAGCTGGCGGTGCCCGTGGCCGAGGGCCGCAGCATGCGGCGCTGGGTGGTGTATCTGGACGGCATCGGCCAGGCCTCCCAGCAGGCCCTGCCGGAGGGGGAAGACTTCCTGCGCCGGCTGGCGGCCGCCCTGCCGGGTGACATCGCCATCTTGCGCGGGATCATGCCCTACTCGATCACCAACCAGCCGCTCACCGAGGGGCGCTGGCTGGCTGGGTTCTGGCGCTGGGTCGACGCCTGGCGGGTGCGCCGTCCCCTGGCCTGGCTGGGGCTGCTGGTGAACCTGCGCAACCTCACCGTGGTGGCGGTGTCGGCCGATGGCCGCTATGGCCCGCTGTACAACGCCGGCATGGCGGAGCTGATCGTGGGCTCCCTGCTGGTCAACGGCTATGCCCCGGGCAGCGGCACGCCTGTGACGCTGCTGGGCTTCAGCGGCGGCGGCCAGATCTCCCTCGGCGCGCTGCCCCATGTGCGCCAGATGCTCGCCGCCCCGGTGCAGGTGATCTCCCTGGCCGGCGTGTTCGCGGGCAACAACCGGGTGATGCAGGCCGAGCACCTCTTCCATCTGGTGGGCGCGCGCGACCGGGTGGCACCCCTGGGCTCGATCCTGTTTCCGCGTCGCTGGCCGATCTATCTGTTCTCCCCCTGGAACCGGGCCTTGCAACGCGGCCGGGTGAGCCTGGTGCCGCTGGGGCCGGTGGGCCATGAGCTGCCGGGCGGGGTGATGGAAACCCGGCTCACCCTCCCCGATGGACGCACGCCCATGCAACAGACCGTGGACCTGGTGAGCGCCATCCTCGCCACTCCGGACGGCGGCCCTTCGGCCCTGGCGGCGGCCGGCGGCAACTACAGCCGCTTCATCACCAACCCCTGGCACCGGCCTGATGCCCGCCGCGACCTGGCCCCCCTGCACGATCCGCGCCTGCAAATGCGGCCCCACTGGATCGGCCGGTTGATCCTGCCGGAGGCGGCCAGGCGCGATGGCTCCGTGGGCTTCGAGGTGCTGCAGACGCCGCCCGGCTGGGGCCACTGCCGCGGCCGTATCGCCGCCCTGCGCTGGCGGGATCCAGCCATGGCCCAGGTGACCATGGATGTGTGCTTCAGCGATGAGGCCCGCGACAGCGCCCGTTCCGGCAACCTGCACCCGCTGCGGCTGGATGGCTGGGCCCAGGTGACGCCGCTGGAGTCGCTGGCCGGGGCCCATCCCCACGACGACATGCTGGTGCGGCTGCCCGAACCGGTGGCCGTGCTGCACGACAGGACGCCAGCGGCGGAGGGCGAGCCGCTACAGCTGGAGGTGAGCGCCGAACCGCTGCAAACCGCCGGCCTGGCCCGGGCCCTGGTGCGGTTCGTGAGACCCCTGGAGGGCCATGCCTGGGAGGCGCTGGTGTTTGATCCGGCCTGCGGCGCCTTCACGGGGCCGCCCCTGCGGCTGAGGCTTCCCCAGCCGGTGGCCAATGCGGAGGGCATCCTGCCCGCCAGCGCCGATGGGCTGGCGGAGGCAGACCTCAACCAGGAGGGCTGGGAGGTGAGCGGGGTGCCGGACGGCAGCTGCGCCTTCGTGGTGCAGGCGCTGCTGCCGCGGCGGCTGCGGCGGCTGGCCCCCCAGCGGCTGATCCCCCAGCGCCGCGCTGCCTGGCGCTACCTACGCCACCAGGCCTGGGGCGACACCACCGCCGGCGTCGCCAGTTCAGTGCTCCTGGCGGGGCGCCGGGCTGAAGCGGCCGATGGGGACACCCTGCTATCCGAGTGGCAGGAGGGCGACCGGCTGCTGGTGCTGCACGTGTTCGGCGGTATCGGCGGCGAGCAACGGGAGCAGGCCCTGCGCGGCGGCCTCTGCACGGGACACTTCGCCTACGGCTTCGGCAGGGTGCTGCGCAATCCCCTGGCCGGTGGCGAGCTCTCCGTGGCGGTGGACTACCGCCAGGTGTATGCCCACAACCCCGATGGCGTCGTGGCCGGCGCCCAGGACCGCTGGCGCTATCTCGGCGAGCGCCAGTGGGGCTGGCTCGGCTACCGGCCCGTGGCCGACATTCTGGTGCGCTTTCCGCCCTTCACCGGCAGCTACAGCCTCGGGCCGGCGGGCGCCGAGCGGCAGCGCTCTCCGCTGGAGGCCTTCGGCCGCCAGCTCATGGCGACGATGGCCCGCTACCGCATCGGCGACGGCAGCGGCGGCAGCTTCGTGGGGCCGGCCCACAACTGCGCCCAGGATTCCAACCTGGCCCTGTTCGCCGCCATCCGCGATCTGGACCGCGACATCCGCGGCGCTGAGCCGCAGCGCCTGCAGGAGTGGGAGCAGCGCCATCCCGAACAGGCCGCACGCCTGGACGCCCTGCTGAAGCTGGAGCGCATCCTGCGCGGCCGGCTGCTGCCGGTGCCGCCCATGCGCGGCGACTGGCAGCGGGGGTCATTTCAGCTCGGCAGCAGCCTCGACGACCAGCCCCTGCACGATCTGCTCCAGGGCCTCGGCAGCTGGCGTTCGCTGCTGCCACGCCTGGCCTGCGAGTCGGTGCTGAAGGTGTTCCTCAATCAGGGGGCCACGGCCCTGGTGCTGCGGGCCAATCAAGTGGGCGGGCATAACCCTCGCATTGCGCCGGTGGCACCGTTCAGCCTGGGGTGCTGACCAGCCAGTCCACCAGCCATCGGTAGCGAAAGGAACATTGCGTTAACGGGTCCGCATAAGCTGCCAGGGCAATAAAGCTTCTGCCTCAAAGGCCTGCTTTGGCAAGGAATCGACTTTGCCGGCAGAACATGGCGAGGAGCTTATGCTGGCAAGAGGGCTCACCTGCAGGTGGATAACGGACCCATCCATTGAGCGTTAGACACCACTAGGAATCTCCAATGGACAAGCGTTATCAAGTCTTTGTAAGCTCAACGTTTATAGATCTCCAAGAGGAGAGGCGGCAAGTCATTCAAACCGTCATGGAGCTGGATTGCTTCCCAGCGGGGATGGAGCTGTTTCCTGCAGCGGACGAAGAACAATGGGATTTCATTCGAAAAGTTATTGACGACTGCGACTACTATATCCTCATTCTTGGTGGAAGATACGGGTCGCTAACAGATGAAGGCATAAGCTATACCGGGAAGGAATATGATTATGCTGTTGAACAAGGTCTTCCTGTATTAGGATTTCTCCATGAGAATCCTGATGAGATCCCACTTGCACGATCTGAGATTGACCCGGAAACTCGTCAGAAGCTGGCTCAATTCCGCTCCAAAGTCGCGAGTGGTCGTCTCGTACGTTTTTGGAAGACTGCTGATTCTCTTCCCGGCTTAGTAGCACTAAGTCTTAATAGGACAATAAAGACGTATCCTAGAAATGGATGGCTAAAGGCAACGGCTTTTCCTTCAGCAGAGACACTAGCCGAACTCAATGATTTACGAAAGAGGTTGGCTCAAGCGCAATCCGAGCTAGAAGAGGCACGAAAAGCAGTCTCACATACACAAAGCATTACTGATCTTGCTCCACTAGACAAATCATTTACTGTCAAGGGCGAGTACTATACCCAAAATGGTAAGTCGAGTTGGTCGACCCGTCTCACTTGGCTGGAGCTGTTTACAATAATAGCGCCAACCCTGCTGATCGCCACCGCTGATGGCAAAGTCAGTTTCCATCTTGCTGAACTCCTCCTTGCACGTACAGGGAAAAAAGGCAGAACAGCGTCTATTGATGACTCAGTATTCGACACTATCAAGGTTCAGTTTCTTGCACATGGACTCATCGTTGTTCAAACACTGAATCTCAAGGGCGGTGGAGTGGCGCTTTTCTGGGGGCTAACCAAGTATGGACATAGTGTCATGCTTCAGGAGAGAAGCGTGAAACAAAATAGCCAAGATTCCGAGAGTGAGACAGGGGTCTAACATCAAGATTCAGAAGACGGGTGCGGAGGTGGCCGTCTCTTCATAGGCTGCATCCCGCTTCTGATCTTGGCGTTAAAACAGGAAAGTCATGAAGAAATTTCACATCGCCATCTCTACAAACAGAATAGAAGAAACTATTGCCGACTATTCTTCTCGCCTGGGGATTCAGCCATGCTCAACCATTCCTGGCGAATACGCACTGTGGCGAACGGAGTCTTTAAATGTTTCTGTACGAAAAGACCATGATCACGAGGCAGGAACTTTATGACATTTGGGCTGGGAAGACTCTACGGCACTCGAATTCTCGAAGGATACCGACGTGAACGGTATTACCTGGGAACGCTTTAGTGCACAACATCAGGCCCATGAAATCAATGATCTATGGCCAGCTGCAAACTATCAGCCCTGAACTCTAAATCAACAGATTCACGGCACCTGATTGTTTTGCTGTTCCACAGCTCAATAACGGCATGGGAACCGGGCCGGGCGTCAGAAAGACTCTTCAGGTGATCAACCATGTCATGGCCCTCCAGTGCCGTGGCAAGAGTGCCGGGTAGACCATTCCATCGCTCAGGGCTAAGGTTCGCCATGAACGATTTTCGATCCCATGCGCTCCTCCCTGTTTGCTTCTGCCTGCCTGCTCGCCCTCGCCACCACCGCATGCCAACAGCAGGACATGACCGCCCGCAAGGAGAAGACCGAAGCCAAGATCTGCGCCCAGCTCACTGAGGTCAGCCAGGCCCTCACCACCGTGGATGAGCTCACCCCCGCCTCCACGGTGGGAGAGGCCAAGGAGGCTGAAGGGGCCCTGGGTACAGCCATCACCAACCTTGAAGCCTCGGAGCAGAAGCTTGAGGAGCTGCGCACCAAAGCCTTTCAAGAGCAGCTGAAGACCTTCCGTTCCGAGGTGGCCCAAGTGGCCAGCAGCAAGGACACCACCCTCGAGGAGGCGGCCGCCCAGCTCAAGGCCAAGGCCCAGCCGGTGATGGCGGCGCGGGCTGAACTCTCGCGCGCTGTGGAGTGCGAGGAACCCGGCCAGCCCTGAGGTGAGGCGTCCTACCCAGGGCTGGAGCGCGATCGCTGGATCCTGTTAGCGTTGAATTAGGGCCTTTGCGCCCCTTGGTTCCTGCAGCACAACAGACAGCATGAAACGCATCGCGATCGGCACCCTCACAACCGCCAGCATCAGCGCCGCGGCGGCGCTGATGCTGGCCCTGCCCGCCCAGGCCAATCAGCCCAACATGAAGGCTGCACTGTCGAGCCTCAATGAGGCCAAGCAGAGCCTGGAGAAAGCCAGTTCGGGCAAAGGCGGCCACCGTGTGAAGGCCATTGAGTTAATCGATGAGGCCATCGAACAAGTGAAAAAAGGCATCAAAGCTGGCCGGATGTAGGCGCTGGTCAGCGCATCGAGCCTGACCTCTGGGCTCACGTCAGGCTTCCGGGGCTTTGTCAAGAAGCCGGCGAAGCTGATCGGCCATGGTCTGGCCCGGCAGATCGGCCGTCACGATTTCGATCCGCTCAGCCGAGTCGACGCCCAGATTCAGCTCCACAGCGCGTTGAATCTGCTCCAGATCCCAGATCGAGCCACGAGACAGCGCGGCTGTGGTACCCATCAGGCGCAGAAGTGCGATCCCCACCACATCCACCGCCACCCGATCCGTGCCGGCAAGAATCACGTTGGGCCTGGCGATTGTGCCCCTGTGAGGGCCACCGTCGACGAAAGCTTCCACCGCATCGAGAAGCACCAGAGCTGGCGTGCAGGCCTGGTTCACCTAAGCGATCATGCGCCGCTGATGGGGAGAGGAGTGGAGGTCGGCCATGTAGTTGTGGGAATCTCCGGGCACGGTTTTCGCCACCAGTCCCACCGTGTTCTTCAGGGACAGGGTGAACTGCCCTCCGAAGCGATGGGTCTTGAGGCAGCAGGTGTTCACCACGGCGCCGGCGTCGAGAGCCGGGCGGGCAAAGGCGTACCCCCGGGGCCAGTGGGTGCCCTCAGCGGCAACATGCCTCCATTGGTCGCGTTCCAGGTCATCAAGCACCAGGGCCTCCAGCAGGATCGGGTCGGTGGCAGCCGGCGCTGGATCCGCCGTGTTGAAATTCGGCTTGAGGAACACGCTGTTGCCCTCCAGCCCTGGGGGCTGCAGCAAGTCAAGTGCCTGATGGGTTCCCGCCGCCCGGTCGTCAGTGTGAATCAGCACCACCCGGCTCACCCCTGAGCTGGGTCGCGGCGGCCTCGGAGGGAGGACTGGATTGTCAGGCCACCGAGAGTGCCGCGCTGCCGGTGGCCAAGCCAACGAGCTTGAGGAGCTGGCGTCTCGGATTCGCGGCCCAAGTGCTGGCCACGGCAGAAACCCAACCCAATGAGAGACGTTCCTGGCCAGGTTGCGCGATCCTCAGACGGATCGGCAGGGCATGGGGAGCGTGTGGATCAATCTGGCCGTGCTGTTGGCCGGCGTGTTGCTGCTGCTGGGCATTGCCTCCAGCAAGTTCTCTGCCCGGCTGGGGATGCCGGTGCTGGTGCTCTTCCTCGCGGTGGGGATGCTGGCCGGATCAGAAGGGATCGGCCGCATCCCCTTCGAGAACTACGACCTGGCCAACAGCATCGGCAGCGTCGCCCTCGCCCTGATCCTGTTCGACGGCGGCCTGCGCACCAACCGGGCGGCCCTCCGCCGCGTCTGGGCCCCTGCCGGTGCCCTGGCCACCGCAGGCGTCGTCATCACGGCACTTATCACGGGCGCCGCCGCCAAGTTCATCCTCGGCCTTGGCTGGATCGAAGCCTTGCTGCTCGGCGCCATCGTCGGCTCGACGGACGCCGCCGCCGTGTTCCTGCTTCTCCATCAGCGGGGGTTGCGTCTGCGTCCGCGCGTCGCCTCGACGCTCGAGGTGGAATCGGCGGTCAACGACCCCATGGCGATCTTTCTCACGCTCGCCTTTGTCGGTATTGCGACGCAGGGTGTCGTCCTCGAC
>NZ_JADEWP010000038.1:0-15983 GCF_015207535.1 Cyanobium sp. LEGE 06143
GCTTCTTGGCCGTGGTCTGCTCGTAATCACCGAATCCGAGCTGCTTGCTGCCCATGAACCCAGTCCGCGCCTGCGATTACAGGGATATTTTCGCGCGGATGGCTCGGGTTTTCCAGAGCCTCCCTAGGCCGCCAGAGGGGCTGCCCGTCCAACCGGCTCAGCGGCAACCGTGCCCTACGCCGCTGTGCAATAGCGTTTCTCCATGAAGACCAGCGAGGCCCGGCGGGCCCCCCATCAGCAGCCTCGACAGCGGCGACGGCGTGGGCCGGTGCTGCTGGCCATGCTGATCGGGCTGGGGGGCGGGCTGCTGGCGTCCATGCCGCTGGCCGACTGGTTGAGCGGCACCTCGTTGCCGGAGAACCCCCGCATCACCAACCCCTTTGCCGCCTGGAGCGGCATCGGCGACCAGAACATCCTCGTGCTGGGCACCGATGCCAGCGGCGCCAACACCGATGTGATCGCCACGCTGCGCATCAATGGCGGCATCACCAGCATCACCCAGGTGCCCCGCGACACCTACATCGATCCAGAGGGCTACCGCCCCACGAAGGTCAATGCCCTCTACGCACTGGGGGGCACCGAGCTGCTGGAGAGGGAGCTCTCCTTCAAGATGGGGCGCCCGATCACCCACCACGTGGTGGTGAATCTGAACGCGATCAGCCGCATCTCCGACGCCCTCGGCGGCATCGACGTGGATGTGCCCAAGCGGATGCGCTACACAGACAGAAGCCAGGGGCTCTCGATCGATCTCCAGCCCGGACCCCAGCTGCTCAGGGGCAACGACCTGGAGGGCTTCCTGCGCTTCCGCCATGACGAGTGGGGCGACATCGGCCGCATCGAGCGGCAGCAACTCGCCCTCAAGGCCCTGTTCCGCAAGCTCACCCGGCCTGAAAACCTGGTGCGGCTGCCGATGCTGCTCGCCGCCGGTGGCAACGACGTGAAGACCAACCTGGGGCCGATGGAACTGGGGGGCCTGATCACCGCCATGGGCAGCACCGAACTCAAGACAGAGCGCCTGGGGGGACGGCCCTTCATGCTCGATGGCATCAGCTACTGGGAGGCCGACTGGCCCAGACCGGCCGGCGAAGGCGACGGCAGCTTCGACAACAACTACGTCTACTGAGGGTTGCCCCCTCTGACTGAGGCTGACTCGGTTACTGAACCGAATCGGCCGCGGCGGCAGCGATGGCCTGGGCCAAACGCAGCGCCTGCTGGGGCACCTGGCTGAAGGCCGCCGAGAAGCCGCTCAACACCCACAGCCCTGGCGCCCCGCCCACCGGGCCCACCAGCGGCGTGGCCGTAGGGGAGAAGGTCACCGGCACCTGGCGGTAGCGGGCGGGGGCCCCAGCCAGGGCAGGGCTCAGGCCGCTCAGCCCCTGGCGCAGGCGCTCCTCCATCGCCGCCGGATCCGGCTGCGGCGTATCGGGCGCCTGCGCACCCACCGCAGCTTCCGCACCCACCAGGCTGATCTGGCCGGCCAGCCAGCGATCCGCGCTCGGCACCAGGCCGGCATCCACCACCCAGGCCAGTGGCCCTGGGGCGAGGGTCTGGCGTTCCAGGGCAGGCCGCTGAAAGCGCCGCGGCACGGTCAGTTCAGCCGGCCAGCAGAGGCCCCGGGGCGGGGCTTCGGCGAGCTCCAGCACCCCCGCCCAGCTGGTCTGCAGGCCTGGTGCCAGGGCAGGCCAGAGCTGGCGGCAGCCGCCACCGGCGGCCAGCACCACCTGGGCGGCCTCCAGCCCAGGATCCGCAGCTGAGCCCCTGGCGCCACCTCCAGCAGCCGGGGCCGGCTCCAACGCCAGCCGCCAGCCGCCCGGGCCGGGCTGCAGCGGGCCCCGCACCTGAGCCGGCAGCACCCGCACCCCAGCGGCGGCCAGGGCGGCGGGCAGGGCGGCGAGGAACAGCGGCGCCTCCACCTGGGCGGCGGGCAGGGGCAGGCGATCCAGCCAGGGAACGGAAGCTGCGGGTTCGGCCGCACTGTGCAGCCGCAGCCAGCGGCAGCGCAGCCCCAGGGGGCCATGGCGGAGTTGCAGCCGCAGCCAGGGCAGGGCGGCCGGCAGGGGCATCAGGCCGTAGCTCAGCTCTGTGGCGGCGGGCTCAGTCCCCTCCACCAGCACCACCTCCAGCCCCAGCGCCGCCAGCTCCAGGGCCACCAGCCCGCCGCAGAGGCCGCCCCCCACCACCACCACAGCGGCAGCCATCGCCATGGCCCGGGCCAGCGCCCCTCCCGCTCCGGCTCAGACCAGCAGCGTGAAGGAGGTCACCACCTGGTGGAACAGCTCGTTCACCTTGTCCCAGCGCGCCTCATTGGTGCTGGCCGCGAAGGTGTACAGGCGCCCCCGGTCCACCACCACCGTGGCGAACTCGTGGCGATCGCGGTCGTCGAGGTGCACGGCGTACTCGAGGTCGTAGAAGGTGCGGCCGTCCTGCTGGCGCTCATCGGCCTGGAGCAGCTCCGCCTGGCGGCCACTGCCCTCGGTGGCGATCACGGCCCGGCGCAGCTGCTCCCCCACGGCCACCGCACTGCCCAGGCTGGTGAGGTCGCTCTCGGGGGTCACCTCGGAGATCACCAGGCTGAGGGTCTCGTCACTGTTGATCAGGTCGTGAAACACCACCTGGGGGCCACCGCTCACCTGCACCCGCACCCAGCCGGTGGGATAGAGGAAGGCAAAGCGGCCGTCTGGGTTCTGGAAGCGGTTCAGCCCCGCTGAAGCGGCACTGCAGCCCACCAGCGCCACGGCCAGCAGCAGGGCCAGAGCCCCCCGCACAAGGGGCCGAGGCAGCAGGGCGGAGGGGCTGGTCATGGCAGGGAGAGGGGGACCGGTGGCGCCATTCTGCTGCGAGCGCCGGCCCGCCTACATTCAGCCCACCTGCGGCGGTTCGCTGAGCGGCTTCACGCGCCCGTTGGCCCGGCTGATCGACCAGTTCGAGCGGCTGCCCGGCATCGGCCCCCGCACGGCCCAGCGGCTGGCCCTGCACCTGCTGCGCCAGCCGGAGGAGCAGATCCGCAGCTTCGCCGAGGCCCTGCTGGCGGCCCGCAGCCAGGTGGGCCAGTGCCAGCGGTGCTTTCACCTCTCGGCTGAGCCCCTGTGTGAGATCTGCCGCAATGAGGAGCGCCGCAATGGCCAGCTCTGCGTGGTGGCCGACTCCCGTGACCTGCTGGCCATGGAACGCACCCGGGAGTTCCGGGGCAGCTATCACGTGCTGGGCGGCCTGATCTCGCCGATGGACGGGATCGGCCCGGAGCTGCTGCAGATCGGACCGCTGGTGCAGCGGGTGGCCGATGAGGGCATCGAGGAGCTGATCCTGGCCCTCACCCCCAGCGTGGAGGGAGACACCACCAGCCTCTACCTGGCCAGACTGCTCAAACCCTTCACCACCGTGAGCCGCATCGCCTACGGCCTGCCCGTGGGCAGTGAGCTGGAGTACGCCGACGAGGTGACCCTGGCCCGGGCCTTCGAGGGGCGGCGGCGGATGGAATGAACCAGCAGCCATGAGCCAGACCTCCAGCCGTTACAGCAGCTTCGCCCCGGCCGAACGGCTGCCCGCCTGGCTGCGGCGGCCGATCGGCGAGGCCTCCGCCCTGGAAGCGGTGCAGGGGGTGGTGAAGCAGCAGCGGCTGCACACCATCTGTGAGGAGGGCCGCTGCCCCAACCGGGGCGAGTGCTATGCCGCCGGCACGGCCACCTTCCTGCTGGGCGGTCCGATCTGCACCCGCAGCTGCGCCTTCTGCCAGGTGGACAAAGGCCGGGCGCCGCTGCCCGTGGACGGTGCCGAGGCCGAGCGGGTGGCGGAGGCCGTGGCCACGCTGCAGCTGCGCTATGTGGTGCTCACTGCCGTGGCCAGGGACGATCTGGCCGACCACGGCGCCAGCCTGTTCACCGCCACCATGGCCGCGATCCGGCGCCGCAGCCCCAGCGTGGCCCTGGAGGTGCTCACTCCGGACTTCTGGGGCGGGGTGGCCGACCCCGAGGCGGCCCTGGCCGCCCAGCGCCAGCGGCTGGCCACGGTGCTGGCGGCGGCGCCGGTGTGCTTCAACCACAACCTCGAAACCGTGGAGCGGCTGCAGGGGGAGGTGCGCCGCGGCGCCACCTACCGCCGCTCCCTGGGACTGCTGGCCGCAGCCCGGGAGCTGGCCCCCGCCATCCCCACCAAGAGCGGCCTGATGCTGGGGCTGGGGGAGAGCGAGCAGGAGGTGGTGGAGACCCTGCGCGATCTGCGGGCAGTGGACTGCCAGCGCCTCACCCTGGGCCAGTACCTGCGCCCCTCCCTGGCCCACCTGCCGGTGGCGCGCTACTGGACCCCGGACGCGTTCGAGCGCCTCGGTGCCCTGGCCCGGGAGCTGGGCTTCGTCCAGGTGCGCAGCGGGCCGCTGGTGCGCAGCAGCTACCACGCCGGCGACTGATCAGCGGCCAGACACGACCTAGAGATGGTTGTAGGAGGCCGCCTCGGCAGCCGAGAGGGGCACGCTGATCGGGTGCTGCTCGAAGTGGTCGATCGCCTGGCGGATGTCCTGCAGCAGCAGATCGGCCATGTCGCGGCTGAAACCCCGCCGCACCATGATCCGCTGGAAGGCCTGGCTGGCGAGGGCGCCGGTGAAGGGGTAGGCGGGCACCTGCCAGCCCCTGCTGCGCAGGCGGTCGGCGAGGTCGTAGAGGCTGAAGCCCGGATCAGTGCCCGGCTGCAGCTGCCACACCACGGCCGGGATCCCCTTGGCGGGGTCGCCGTCGTGCAGCACCGAGAACAGCGGCAGCCTGGCCAGCTCGGCGGCGAGATAGCGGGCCACCTGGTAGGCCACGCCATGGGTGAGGCGGTAGCCCTCCCGGCCCAGGCGCACGAAGGTGTAGTACTGGGCGATCACCTGGCCGGCCGGCCGCGAGAAGTTGATCTGAAAGGTGGGCATGTCGCCCCCCAGATAGGACACGCTGAAGACCAGCTCCTGGGGCAGAYCACTGGCCTGGCGCCACAGCACCCAGCCCACCCCCAGGGGGGCCAGGCCGTACTTGTGGCCCGAGGCATTGATCGACTTCACCCGTTCGAGGCGGAAGTCCCAGGGGGGCAGATCCGGGGCGGTGAACGGGGCCAGAAAGCCGCCGCTGGCGGCGTCCACGTGGATCGGTACGTCCAGACCGGTGCGGGCCTGGAGGTCGTCGAGGGCGGCACTGATGGCCGCCACATCCTCGTAGAGGCCGTGATACGTGACGCCGAGGGTGGGCACCACCATGATCGTGTTCTCATCCACCTGGGCCAGCACATCCGCTGGTGTGATGCAGAGACGGCCCGGCGTCATGGTGATCTCGCGCAGCTCGATGTCCCAGTAACGGGCGAACTTGTGCCAGCAGATCTGCACGCTGCCGCACACCATGTTGGGCTTGTCGGCCGGCAGACCCGCCGCCTGCCGCGCCGCCCGCCAGCGCCACTTGGCCGCCATGCCGCCGAGCATGGCCGCCTCGCTGCTGCCGATGGTGGAGCAGCCGGTGGCGCCGGCAGGGGCATGCCAGAGGTCGGCCAGCAGGCTGACGCAGCGGCGTTCCAGTTCGGCGGTCTGGGGGTATTCGTCCTTGTCGATCAGGTTCTTGTCGAGGCCCAGATCCATCAGGGCGTGGACTTCGGGCTCCTCGCAGGKCNGGCRGARSGKGNGCCWGGKYCYSCKKGCNGYWGCYRKCGNAGCAGCAGCTCCTCGGTGAGGCCCTGCAGGGCCAGCAGGCTGGCGCCGATGCGGGGCTCCTCCACCAGGGCCAGCAACAGGTGAGGCAGATCGAGCAGCCGCGACCCCCAGCCGGCGCGGCGGCGGTCGGCCTCCTCAAGCAGATCCTCCAGGGCATCGCCGATGAACAGCTGATCGGACGTGCTGGTGGGTTGCTGGGCGCAGAAGGTCTCCAGCCGGTCGAGCAGCTGATCGGCATCGAGGGGCAGGCGGTCGGCCCAGGCCCCGAAGCGCCGCTCCAGCAGCAGGGCCTGCAGCAGGTGCTCCACATCGAGCACGCCGTGGCGCCAGCGGCGGGCCCCGTCCTGGCCGGCCAGCAGCAGCTCCCAGGCCTCGGCGCTGAAGCGTTCGGGCTCGCCGGTGAGGCTGGCCGGGGCTGCAGGAGCCGCAGCGGTTCTGCCCCCGGAACGCACCACGGAGGACACGTCGCGACCCAGCTCAGCCGGCATCGGATCTGGACCCCAGCTGGATCAACTCCACCTTGTAGCCATCGGGATCCTCCACAAAGGCAATCACGGTGGTGCCGTGCTTCATCGGGCCCGGCTCCCGCACCACCCGGCCTCCCTTGGCCGCGATCGCGCCGCAGGTGCCATGGATGTCGTCGACACCCAGGGCGATGTGGCCATAGCCCTCACCGAGGTCGTAGCGCTCGGTGTCCCAGTTCTGGGTGAGCTCCAGCACGGTGTGGTCGCTCTCCTCGCCATAGCCCACGAAGGCCAGGGTGAAGCGGCCGGAGGGGTAGTCCTTGCGGCGCAGCAGCGTCATCCCCAGCACTTCGGTGTAGAAGGCGAGGGACCGATCCAGGTTCCCCACCCGGAGCATGGTGTGCAGCAGACGCATCGGCTGGCCGAGGCAGAGGTCGTGGTTCCATTCTGGCCAGCAAGCCGGCCCACAGTGCCCGTTGCCACACATGGGCGGGAGGGGGTGACCCATAGGATCCTGCCCTGACAGCACCAGGCCGGCTCCAGTGATCGACTCCCTCGACCTCGTGATCGACACCGTGGTGGCCAGGGAGGTGCTCGACTCCCGCGGCACCCCCACGGTGGAGGCGGAAGTGCTGCTCGAAGGCGGCGCCAGCGGCCGGGCCATGGTGCCCAGCGGCGCCAGCACTGGCGCCCACGAGGCCCACGAGCTGCGCGATGGCGGCAGCCGCTACATGGGCAAGGGCGTGCTGCAGGCCGTGGGCAACATCGAGGAGAAGATCGCCCCGATGCTCTGCGGCCTTTCCGCCCTCGACCAGGGGGCCGTGGACGCGGCGATGATCGAGCTCGATGGCTCCGACAACAAGAGTGCCCTCGGCGCCAACGCCATCCTGGCGGTGAGCCTGGCGACCGCCCGGGCTGCGGCCAATGGGGTGGGGCTGCCGCTCTACCGCTACCTGGGCGGGCCGATGGCCAGCCTGCTGCCGGTGCCGCTGATGAACGTGATCAATGGCGGCGCCCACGCGGCCAACAGCCTCGATTTCCAGGAGTTCATGCTCGTGCCCCACGGGGCGAACAGCTTCAGTGAGGCCC
This sequence comes from Cyanobium sp. LEGE 06143, assembly GCF_015207535.1. Taxonomy (NCBI): domain Bacteria; kingdom Bacillati; phylum Cyanobacteriota; class Cyanophyceae; order Synechococcales; family Prochlorococcaceae; genus Cyanobium; species Cyanobium sp. LEGE 06143. The sequence continues at coordinate 7,219 of NZ_JADEWP010000038.1, forward strand.
TGCGGATGGGCACCGAGGTGTTCCACATGCTCAAAGGCCTGCTCAAGGACAAGGGCCTCAGCACCGCCGTGGGTGACGAGGGCGGTTTCGCGCCGGACCTGGGCAACATCGCCGCCGGCGAGCTGCTGGTGCAGGCGATCGAGCAGGCCGGCTACCGGCCGGGGGATCAGATCTCCCTGGCCCTCGATGTGGCCAGCACCGAATTCTTCAAGGACGGCCGCTACGCCTTCGACGGCGGCAGCTACACCAGCGCCGAGATGGTGGACCAGCTGGCCGAGCTGGCAGGCCGCTTCCCGATCGTGTCGATCGAGGACGGGCTGGCGGAGGACGACTGGGATGGCTGGGCCCTGCTGAGCGAGAAGCTCGGCGCCACGGTGCAACTGGTGGGAGACGACCTGTTCGTGACCAACACCCAGCGGCTGCAGCGCGGCATCGATCTGAGCCTGGCCAATTCGATCCTGATCAAGGTGAACCAGATCGGCTCCCTCACCGAAACCCTGCAGGCGATCGATCTGGCCGGCCGGGCCGGCTACACCAGCGTGATCAGCCACCGCAGCGGCGAAACCGAAGACACCACCATCGCCGACCTGGCCGTGGCCACCCGCGCCGGCCAGATCAAGACGGGCTCCCTCAGCCGCAGCGAGCGGGTGGCCAAGTACAACCAGCTGCTGCGCATCGAAGACGAACTGGGCAGCCAGGCCGTCTACGCCGGCGCCGTGGACCGGGGCCCCCGCGGCAGGGCCTGAGGTCTCAGTCTGGATCGGTGGTGCTGGTGGCGATGCCAGGCAGCTGATCCAGGCGGCCATCGCGGGACAGCCGGGCCTGGAGCTTGAGCCAGCCCAGCCCCACCGGCAGCGAGGCCACGGCGGGGATCACCACCAGGGCCGGTTGGCGGCTGGTGGCCAGCAGCGACGCCGCGACCGCCAGCCCGGCCAGCAGCATCGACTGTCCAGCGGACTGCTGGGCCAGGGCGAGGCGCCGCAGCAGCCGGTCGGTTTCGCCGGCCCGGATCTGCACTTGCAGGTCCCCCTGCTCGATGCGGGCCAGGCTGTCGTCGAGGCGGCGCGGAATGCCGAGGGCGCGGCTGCCCACCTCGGCCGCCTGACGGGAGAGTTCGCCGAGGAGGTCACCGCCGCCGTTGCCGCTGGAGGTCATCAGGGGGAGCAGGTAGGGGCGGGCAATCGCCACCAGGCTAAAGCCAGGATCGAGGCTGCGGCCCACCCCCTCGAAGGTGGAAAGAGCCCGCATCACGAAGATCAGCTCGGGCGGCACCCGAAAGGGCTGGCCATAGACGAGGTCGTAGAGGTCACCGGAGAGCTTCTGCAGCACGTTGGCCGAGAAGGGCGGCGTGAGGGCGTCGTTGAGCATCACCCGTACCAGCCGCCGCACGGGGCCGGGATCCGCCTCGGGGGCGATGACCCCGGAAGCCTGCAACTCCTTCACCAGGGTGGAGGCATCGCGGGCGGCGGCGGCGCGCACCATGCGCCCCAGGCGGGAGCGCAGCCGGCCGGAGAGCTGCCCCATCATGCCGAAGTCGTAATAGATGAGGGTGCCGTCTGGGGCGACAGCGAGGTTGCCGGGGTGGGGATCGGCGTGGAAGAAGCCGAAGCGCACCAGCTGCTGCAGATAGCTGGCCGCCCCTTTCTCAGCCACGGCGGCGGGCACGATGCCTGCGGCCAGCAGGGCGTCGCGGTCGTTGATCTTGATGCCGGGCACGTAGTCGAGGCACAGCACCCGGCGGGAGCTCAGCTCCCACACCACGGCCGGGATGCGGATGCCGGGGTCGTCCAGGAACTGCTGGCGGAACCGGGCGGCGTGCTCGGCCTCGAGGCGGAAATCCAGCTCTCGCAGCAGCACGCGGCGGCACTCCTGGGCGATGCCCACCCAGTCGCGGCCACGGCCCCAGCGGGGGTGACGCTGCACCACGGCGGCCAGCTGCTGCAGCACCTCCAGGTCCAGCCGGAACAGCCGCTCCAGCCCAGGGCGCTGCACCTTGAGCACCACCTGGCGTCCACTGCGCAGGCTGGCGCGATGCACCTGGGCGAGGCTGGCCGAACCGAGCGGCAGCTCCTCGAGGTCGATGATCTCGGCGCAGCGCTCGCCCAGCTCCTCTTCCAGCAGGGCCTGCACCACGGCAAAGGGGAAGGCGGGCACCTGGTCCTGCAGGGAGGCCAGCTCCTCCACCAGTTCAGGGGGCAGCACGTCCGGCCGGGCCGAGAGCAGCTGGCCGAGTTTGATGAAGGCCGAGCCGAGGGCCAGGAACTCGCGGGTCAGCCAGCGGGCCCGTCGCCTGGCGCGGCGGCTGCGCCGTTCAGGGGTGGGGCCGCCCGGGTAGGTCCAGCGCTTGCCGTCCCACCAGAGTCCGGCGCTGAGGCGCAGGGCCAGCCACCAGATGCGCAGGGGGCGCTGGATCACGGGCGCCGATCCAGACGCTGACCCAGCCCTGCCACCTGGGCCCGCAGGGCATCGATCTGCTCCTGGACGGACAGCCCAGGAGTGGCTGCGGCGCGGCGTGGGAAGCCATCGCCAGGGCGGCCTGGATCTGGATCAACGGCTGTGGAGGCAGAGCCAGACGCACCGCCCTGGCCATCGCGCTCCAGGCGGCCGGCCTCCAGCTCCACCTCCTCCCAGAAGAGCTGCAGCTCCTGGCGCACTTTCTCAGGGGCGTCCTGCACCACCAGGGCCAGGTTGGCAGCGGCATCCACCAGGCTGCTGCCGAGGCGGGCGCCCAGTCGGGCCACAGCGGCCTGCATCAGGATCTGGGGGGCCGTCATGGGGCCTGAGCTGCTGCTGGAACTGTGCCAGATGGGCGCCCCCACTGCGCGGCCAGCTGCAGGGTTCAACGGGAGAGTGCCTCAGGGGCTGGGCTCCGGCAGGGCCGGAGCTAGGGGTGCGGAGGAGTCGGGCTCGGCAGCGGCATCCGCGCCTGGGTCGGCAACAGGGTTGAGGGGGGGGATCTCAGGGAGAGACTGGAGAGCCCGCTCCTGCTCAGCCCGCCGCTCATCCCGCTGGCGTTCGGCAGCCTGCTGCCTCTCGGCGGCCTGCCGGCGCTCGGCGTCCAGGCGTTCCTGCTGGCGCTGCTTGGCCTGGCGCTCCAGCTCCAGCAACTCCAGGTCGCCGCGGATCTCCTCCTGGCCAGTGCCGAAGCGCAGGCGCAGGCTCTCGAGGCTGGTGCCGGGAAACTCCCGCACGTCAAAGCCCTGCTGCAGTTGCACGAGCCCCGGCAGCTGCAGCACCAGCAGCCGTTGGGTGATGCCGTAGCCCAGCCCGAAGCAGAAACCGGCCAGCAGTGGACCCCGCCAGCGGTGGCGGGGTCGGGCGCGCCTGGCAGGGACATCAGTTGGACTCGACTGGGCCATGGGGAGAGGCTACGTGCCGCGCTCAGGTGGTGTAATCAGCGTTGATGCGCACGTACTGATCCGAGAGGTCGCAGCCCCAGGCCCTGCCGCTGCCGGGGCCCTGCCCCAGCCGCAGGCGAATCAGCACCGTGTCACCGCCAGGCCCGCTGCCGCCCAGGTAAGTGCTGGCGGCGCGATCGCGCAAGTAGGCGGAGGCGGCCGACCGATCGAAGCGCAGGGGCTGGCCGGCGGCCATCAGCTGGTGCTCCCCCAGCCACAGGGCCACCGCCTCGGGATCGAAGACCACCCCGGCGCGGCCGGCGGCAGCCACGATCCGGCCCCAGTTGGGATCGCGGCCATGCACGGCGCACTTCACCAGCGAGGAGCCGCAGACGGTGCGGGCCACGGTGATGGCGCCGGCCTCGTCGGCGGCCCCCTCCACCTGCACCTCGATCAGGCAGGTGGCCCCCTCGCCATCGCGGGCGATCGCCCTGGCCAGGTGTTGCGACGCCGCCGTGAGGCCGGCCTCCAGCGCCTCAAGGTGCTCGGGGCTCAGGGGCTCGCCGGCTGCAAAGGCCAGGACCGTGTCGTTGGTGCTGGTGTCGCCGTCCACCGTGATCGCATTGAAGGAGCGATCCACCGCGCGCCGCACCATCGCCTGCCACTGAGGCGCCGGCACGCCGGCATCACAGCTGAGGTAGCCCAGCATCGTGGCCATGGCGGGGTGGATCATGCCCGAGCCCTTGGCCATGCCGCCGATCCGCACCCGGCGGCCGCCTAGGTCGGCCTCCAGGGCGATCTGCTTGGCGGTCAGGTCGGTGGTGAGGATGGCGGTGGCCGCGGCCTCGCCGCCCTCGGGGCTGAGGGCCGCCGCCAGGGGATCGAGGCCCGCCAGCAGGATGTCCATCGGGATCGGCACGCCGATCACGCCGGTGGAGCAGATCAGCACCTGCTCGGCCGCCAGTCCCAGCCGGTCGGCCAGGGCCGCGGTGGCGCGCTGGCTGTCGATCAAGCCGCGATCGCCGGTGCAGGCATTGGCCTGGCCGGCGTTGGTGAGCACCGCCCGGGCCCGGCCGCCGCTGGCCGCCAGCCGCTCGGCGCAGAGGTCCACGCAGGCCGCCCGCACCAGCGAGGTGGTGAAGCTGCCGGCACACACGGCCCCCTGCGGGGCCAGCAGCAGGGAGAGGTCGGGATTGCCCGACGGCTTGAGGCCGGCGGTGATGGCGGCGGCCAGGAAGCCAACGGGGGCGGTGACGCCGCCGGGGATCGGGTGCCAGGTGGGGGTCACGGCGCCAGGATGAATCGCCCCATCCTGCCGAGCCGCCGTGGCGGAGCTGAACGCCAACACCAGCCCCTCGCCCGGCGAGGCGGAGGCCGTGTGTCGCCAGCTGGCCGGTGAGCTCTTCCCCTGGGACATCACCCGTGCCCTGGAGCTGGCCCTGCTCAAGACCTTCTGCGTGCCCTCGATTTCAGCCCTGCTGGCCCGCACGGGCGAACTGACCCATCGGCCCCGCAAGCGCTACGACGACACGGGGCTGATGGTGGCGGAGCTGCTTCGGTGGGGGCCCCGCAGCGCCGAAGGCCAGGCCGTGATCGAGCGGATGAACCGGATTCACGGCGCCTACGCGATCAGCAATGACGACTTCCTCTATGTGCTCTCCACCTTCGTGGCCGAGCCGATCCGCTGGCTGGCCCGCTATGGCTGGAGGCCCCTGAGTATTTATGAACAGACCTGCCTGTTTCTGTTCTGGCGGCAGGTGGGCAAGGCCATGGGCTTCCAGGCCCTGCCCGCCAGCCTGGAGGCCCTGCTCGCCCTGAACCGGGAGGTGGAGGCCCGGGCCTTCCGCCCGGCCGCCAGCAATGGGCGGGTGGCCGACGCCACCCTGGCGATGCTGCTGGCCGACTGGCCTGCACCGCTGCGACCGGCCCTGCGCCGGGTGCTGCTGGCGCTGGTGAGCCAGGAGGTGTGCGGCAGCCTGGGCTGGAGCAGCAGCCCAGGCTGGCTGCAGCGGCTGGCTCTGGCGGGTCTGAGCCTGCGCAGCCGCCTGGCCCGCCACGGGCCCCGGCGCCCTGGTGCCACGCGCTTTTATTCCCAGCGCCCCACGGCCAGCTATGGCGAGCACTTCAGGCTCGAGCAGCTCGGCCCGCCGGCCATGCTCCCCGGGCTGAACCGTCGCCGCTGGAGCGGCCGCCAACGGCGCATCGGTCTGACGGGTGGCATCGCCAGCGGCAAGAGCACCGCCGGGCGCTGGCTGGAGCAGCAGGCGGGCCTGCCGGTGCTCGACGCTGACCTCTACGCCCGTGCAGCCCTGGCATCAGGCTCTCCCGGCGAGGCGGCGGTGCTGAAACGCTATGGGCTGGAGGTGCAGGAGGCCACGGCCGGCAGGGAAACCCCCCAGCTCGACCGCGCCGCCCTGGGGCGCATCGTGTTCCGTGACCCGGTGGAGCGGGCCTGGCTGGAGCAGTTGGTGCATCCGCTGGTGCGCGAGCGGTTCGAGGCGGAACTGGCCCGGCTGGCGGAGGCCCCGGTGGTGGTGCTGATGATCCCCCTGCTGTTCGAAGCCGGTCTGGAGGTGCTCTGTAGTGAAGTGTGGCTGGTGGACTGCGACGCGGACCAACAGCTGAGCAGGCTGATGAATAGAAACGGGCTCAGCGAAGCCGAGGCCCGCGCCCGCATCGATGCGCAGTGGCCCCTGGAGCGCAAGCGAACGCTGACGGATGTGGTGCTCGCTAACCGGGGCGAGGTGAGCGCCCTGGAGACTGCCTTGGCGGATGCATTGGAAACTGGTTCTGTCAGAGCCCAGCCCGGTTCGCCCGCCTAGCGACAGCTGACACATCCCTGGAGCTGCCGACGCATCCGCAGAACCGCTTCAAGACCCGGGGGCAGCTCGGACAGCCTGCCCGGTGGGGCTGGACGCTTGGCCTCGGCGACAGGCTCAGCCCTTCAGCTTCTCCGCCAGGATCCGGTTGGCGAGCTTGGGGTCGACCTTGCCGCCGGTCTTCTTCATCAGCTGGCCCACGAAGAAACCCTGCAGCTTGGTCTTGCCGCCCCGGAAGGCCTCCACTTCGCCAGGGTGGGTCGCCAGCAGCTCCTCCACGATGGCGCTGATCGCCGTGGGATCGGAGATCATGCCGAGACCGCGTTCGGCCACGATCGCCTTCACGGAGCCACCCTGCTCCAGCAGCTCGGGCAGGAGGTCTTTGGCGATCTTGCCGCTGATCATGCCGTTCTCGATCAGCTGCACCATCTCGGCCAGCTGATCGGGGCGCAGCGGCAGCTCCCCATAGGCCAGGCGGTTGGCGTTCACGTGGGCGGCGATGTCGCCGGTGATCCAGTTGGCGGTGACCTTCGGATCGGCGCCGGCCGCCACCACCGCTTCGAAGTAAGCGGCCATGGGGCGCTCATCGGTGAGCACCCGGGCGTCGTACTGGGAGAGGCTCAGGCTGTCGGCGTAGCGGTGCCGCTTGGCCGCCGGCAGTTCGGGCAGTTCGCCGCGCCAGCCCTCCCGCTGCTCAGTGCTCACCTCGATCGGGCCGAGATCGGGGTCGGGGAAATAGCGGTAGTCGCTGCTGCCCTCCTTGGAGCGCATGCTCTTGGTGAGCTGCTTGCTCTCATCCCAGAGGCGGGTTTCCTGCAGCACCGGCTCGCCGCTTTCGTAGGCCTTGATCTGGCGCTGGATCTCGAAATCGATCGCCTTCTGGATCGCCGAGAAGGAGTTCATGTTCTTGATCTCCACCTTCGTACCGAAGGGGGCCTCGGGTCCACGGCGCACCGAGATGTTTACATCGCAGCGCAGCGATCCCTCCTGCATGTTGCCGTCGCTCACGCCCAGATAGCGCATGATACGGCGGATCTCCGAGGCATATTCCGCCGCCTCACGACCGGTGCGCAGATCGGGCTTGCTGACGATCTCGGCCAGGGCCACCCCGGCGCGGTTGTAGTCCACCAGGGAATGGGTGGAGCCGGCCAGGCGGTCGCTGCCGGCGTGCACGAGTTTGCCGGCGTCCTCCTCCATGTGCAGCCTCTCAATGCCGATCCGCTTGAGGTAGGTGTCTTTCCCCTTCTCGGCCACCTCCACTTCGATCCAGCCGTCTTCGGCAATGGGCTCATCGAACTGGGAGATCTGATAGTTCTTGGGCAGGTCGGGATAGAAATACTGTTTGCGGTCGAACTTGCTGTGCTCGGCCACCTGCAGGTTGAGCGCTAGGGCGGCCTTCACCGCATACTCGAGCACCTTCTGGTTGAGCACCGGCAGGGTGCCCGGCAGACCGCACACCACCGGGTCGATGTGGGTGTTGGGCTCATCGCCGTAGGTGGTGGAGGCGCCGGTGAAGATCTTGCTGTCGGTGCCCAGCTGCACGTGGGTCTCCAGGCCGATCACCGCCTCCCAGGCCGCGGCTCCAGGTTCAGCGGCAGCCGCATGGCGGTCCTGGGATGGAGCCGGAGATGTGGCCGGGGGGGCTGCTGTCGGGGCGGTGCGTGCCATCGCGTTGTTCCAGCGCCAGTGCGTGGACCGATCTTATGGAACCCCCCGCAGAAGCTGGCTCAGCGGCTGTTGGGGTAGGCCTCCTGCAGGTCGGCACCATTCCTCCTGCTGCCGCCGGGCCGGGGACCCTCACCGCCCTGGCTGCCCCCATCCCGGAAGCCGAAGCCAAACCCAAAGGAGAAGGGCAGCCGCCCGCCGCCTGCCCTGGGCTTGGGGCGGGGCAGGCGCACGCCGGGAACGTTGGCGTTGAGGTAGTCCTCCAGAGCACCCTGGGCGGGCAGCCGTGGTTCGAAACCCCGGAACAGGGGGCCCTCCAGGATGGCCTGGTAGTCCTGAGAGGTGAGGGGGATCACGGTGGTGAGATCCAGGGCCTGCAGCAGGCGCAGCCGCTGGCCGCTCTCCAGCAGCACCGGGGGCTGGTCGGTGGGTTCGCCGTTGCGCAGCCGCACGAGTTCCAGGCGACCCTGCAGGGAGGTGACCGCCGTGTCACCGTTCTCGAAGGCCTCCAGGATGTAGTTGGTGCCCCGCACGCTCACCCGCATCGAGCGGGTGCAGCCGTTCTGGCGCCCCGACACCAGCAGCTGACCCTGATCCAGCAGCAGACAGCCGCTGCCGAGCTTGAGACGCGACTGGCGGTTGACGCGGGCGCCCGCGCCCGTGTGGAACCGCAGCTGGGCCCGGGTGTTTCGGGTGCTGATGGTCTCGGGCTCATGGGCCACATCCTTGACCCGGGCGGGGCGCCGTTCGATGAACAGTTCGGGCCGGTCGAGGATCTGCAGCACGGTGGCCTGCACCGCGCCACCGCTGCCGCCCTGGGCCAGGGTGGTGAGCGGCATCGCCCTGGCAGGCCCCAGCGCCAGTGGCAGCACCAGGATCAGGGCGCGGGTTCGTCGGTTGAGCACGATCGCCACCCTGCAGGCCCGGCCACCCCACTCTGCGG
>NZ_JADEWP010000094.1:0-9327 GCF_015207535.1 Cyanobium sp. LEGE 06143
GCCCTGGCGGGAGCGGGTCTTCACCGTGCCCAGGGGGATCTGCAGCCGCTCCGCCACCGCAGACTGGCTCAGACCCTGGTAGTAGGCGAGTTCCAGCACCTGCCGCTGCTTGGGATCGATCTGACCCAGGGCCAGGGCCATGCGCTCGCCCAGGTCGGTGAGCTCGGCCCAGCGCTGGGTGCTGGGGGGCTCGTGGCCCAGCAGTTGGTGGGACCACTGCTGCAGGATCTGCCAGCGGTTGCGCTGCTGGGACAGCTTGTTCAGGGCCATCGAGCGGGTGAGCAGCAGCAGATAGGCCAGCACGGGCCCCCGGCTGGGGTCATAGCTGCCCTGCCGCCAGAAGCGCAGGAACACATCGTGCACCAGGTCTTCGGCGGCGTGGCTGCTGCGGCAGAGCCGCAGGGCCAGGCGGTAGACCGCCGGGCTGTAGGCGTCGTAGAGCGACGCCAGATCACCGTGGTCGATCTCCAGGTCCGGCGCCTCGGCTGAGCCGGCGTGCAGCGCAGCTGGCTGCTTCAAGGCGCCAGTTGTTCCCTGGGCAGATCGGGGGTGCGGGGGCGCCATGGCCGTCTAGGCAGGGAGCGGTCTGGAGCCTTTACCGGCGAATGGGCCGATCGGATGGCGCCTCCCGATCAATCACCAGCAGCAGCCCCCCCATGATGGCCAGATTCTTGAACAGCTGGATCCGTTCCTGGGGATCCTCCAGGGCGGTGTGGAACACCAGGGAGGCGGGCACGAGGAACACCAGCAACAGGGCAGCCCCCAGGCGCTGACGCCAGCCGCTGATCACCAGGACCGAGCCCACGGCCATCAGGGCCATCGACACCGTCAGCACCACTGCGGGGATGGGCAGCCCCCGCTGCTGCATCTGGGCTGCCACCGCCCCGAAGCCCCCCAGCTTGCCCAGCAGGGATTGCAGGAACACCAGGCAGAGCAGGGTGCGCCCGAGGGCGGCCCACCAGGAAAACGAACGGGTCATGGCTGGGCAGGCAGGTTGTTCAGGCTGGGGCCGTTCCCGGCTTGCCGGAGGTGTTCTCCCGCTGGAACAGTCCGTCGAGATAGTGACGCACCACGGCCCGATCCTGGCAGCCCTGCTGGAACAGGAATCCTGCCAGGGCGGCTTGCATCAGCCGGTACTGGTCCCACTGGGGATGGGTGCGCACGAACTCGCCCATCGCCTCGAACAGGTCTTCGGGGAACTGGTTTTCGATCGACACGGTGGCCGGGGCATGGTTGGGGATGGCGCTCATCGGGCTGCGGCTCAACGGGGTGTCGCTCAAGGGGCTCAGTCGCGCTTCGACCCCATCAGGCCATGGCGAGTGGCCGGCGTCAAAGCCGCGGCTCAGGGCCCCATCCCGCCAAGACGCACGCTGAGAAGTGAGTGGGGATGGGGCTGCCTGGGGAGTTGCTGCCGGCTTGCCCCGAGTCCGTCAGGCCTCGGCCCCGGGCCGTCAACGGGAGAACCGCTTTTCCACGGAGATTGGCCACGCCGGCGCCGCTGGGCCGGTTGCCCGCCGTGACGGCTGGGGAAAACCCCGCGTGCCAGTGGGGAAAAACCACAGGAGCGGCGGAAAAGTTGATTGCTCAGCAATGGTGATCGGTCGCAGCGGCCCAGAGGCCTTCTGGTCATCGCTCCACCGCGTCGGTCCAGAAGCACTTCGACGAGTTGTATCAATCGCGCCATTGGGGGGGATGGTCGGCGGGCTTGGCTAACCCACAGCCCATTTTCGGACTATGCCTTCAAACCCGCGGCTCCACGCCATCGACACGATCCTGGCGCGGCCCCTGGTGCCCACCACGCCCGCCACCTCGCTTGAAGAGCTGTGGGCCAGCGATGTGTTCACGCTCGAGAAGATGAAGTCGGCGCTGCCGAAGAACGTCTTCAAATCGATCCAGCGCTGCATCCGCGAAGGCAGCAAGCTCGATACCTCCGTGGCCGATGTGGTCGCCCAGGCCATGAAGGACTGGGCCACAAGCCGCGGTGCCCTCTATTACGCCCACGTCTTCTACCCGCTCACCAACCTCACCGCGGAGAAACACGACGGCTTCATCTCGCCCCAGGGCGATGGCTCAGCTTTCACCGAATTCAGTGGCAAGGTGCTGGTTCAGGGGGAACCTGACGGCTCGTCCTTCCCCAACGGCGGCATCCGCACCACCTTCGAGGCCCGCGGCTACACCGCCTGGGACGTGACCAGCCCGGCCTATCTGATGGAGACCCCCAATGGGGTCACTCTCTGCATCCCCACGGTGTTCGTGTCCTGGACCGGCGAGGCCCTCGACAAGAAAACCCCGCTGCTCCGCTCCAACAAGGCGATGAACAAGCAGGCCCAGCGCCTGCTGACGCTGCTGGGTGAAACCGAAATCGCCACGGTGAACTCCAGCTGCGGCGCTGAGCAGGAGTACTTTCTGGTGGATTCGGCCTTCGCCGCCCTGCGGCCCGACCTTCAGCTCGCCGGTCGCACCCTGGTGGGAGCCCCTCCGGCCAAGGGCCAGCAGTTCGATGACCACTACTTCGGCGCCATCCCCGAACGGGTGCAGGTGTTCATGCAGGACGTCGAGCGGCAGATGTATCGCCTCGGCATTCCTGCCAAGACCCGCCACAACGAGGTGGCCCCGGGTCAGTTTGAGCTGGCGCCCTTCTTCGAGGCCGCCAACGTGGCCACCGACCACCAGCAGCTCACGATGACCGTGCTCAAGAGCACGGCCAAGAAGCACGGCTTCAGCTGCCTGCTGCACGAGAAGCCCTTCGCCGGCGTCAACGGCAGCGGCAAGCACGTCAACTGGTCGATCGGCAATCCCACCCAGGGCAACCTGCTCGATCCGGGCTCCACGCCCCACGAGAACCTGCAGTTTCTGCTGTTCTGCTCCGCCGTGATCCGCGGCGTGCACCTATTCGGTCCGCTGATGCGGGCCGCCATCGCCACCGCCAGCAACGACCATCGCCTCGGGGCCAACGAGGCGCCGCCGGCGATCATCTCGGTGTATCTGGGCAGCCAGCTGGAGGATGTGTTCCAGCAGATCCGCTCGGGCAGCCTGCAGGGTTCGGCCCAGGCGGCGCTGATGTCCCTTGGCATCGACACCCTGCCCGAGCTCAACAAGGATCCCGGCGACCGCAACCGCACCTCCCCCTTCGCCTTCACCGGCAACCGCTTCGAGTTCAGGGCTGTTGGCTCCGGCCAGTCGGTGGCTGGTCCGCTGGTGGTGTTGAACACGATCCTGGCCGATTCCCTGGAGTGGGTCAACCACCAGCTGGAGGCCGCCATGGCCGCCGGCAGCAGCCTCGATGAGGCGGCCCTGGCGGTGATGAAGGACGTCATGAACCAGCACGGTGATGTGGTGTTCGGGGGGGATGGCTATTCCTCCGAATGGCACCGCATCGCTGTGGAGGAGCGTGGACTCGAGAACCTGCCCACCTCCGCCGACGCCCTGCCGGTGCTGGAGCGCCCAGACGTGAAGGCCCTGTTCGAGCGCCAGGGCGTGCTCTCCCCGCTGGAGCTCGAAAGCCGCTTCGAGGTCTACGCCGAGCAGTACGTGCAGGCGATCGAGGTGGAGGCCCGCCTGCTGCTGCGCCTGGCCCGCACCCAGATCTATCCGGCGGTGTCGGACACCCTGGGCAAGATGGCCTTCTCGATCAAGAGCCAGGAGAAGGTGGGCCTGTCCCCCGACAACTCCATGCTCAAGACGATGGAGTCGCTTTGCGGGCAATTGCTGGAAGGCTGCACGGCCCTGGAGGAGGCCATGGCGGTGCATCCCGACGGCATTCATGCCCACCTGCGCCACTGTGCCGATGGGGTGCTGCCGGTGATGCTCAAGATCCGCGCCGCCGCCGATGGTCTCGAGCAGCTCATCGATGATGACGCCTGGCCGCTGCCCACCTACCAGGAGATGCTGTTCATGCGCTGAGCCTGGCTGGCTCGCACTTTCGGTTGGCTCTGGGCAGGATGGCGAAAGCCCCCTGCCCAGAGCGACCCATGGATCCTGATCTGGCGCTTCCGATCGGGGCCGGCCTGGTGCTGATCGTGCTGATCGTGGTAGGCGCGGTGGTGATTGTGCTGCGCCCCAGCGACCTTCCCGATCGCAGGCCCTGATTCGCGCTCCTCAGCCCTGATTCGGTTGGTTGCAGCAGGCATCGATCTGTTCCACTCCAGCCCACACCTCTGGTGCTCCCGTCATGTCCTGCCTATGACGAGGGCATGCCCTCAGGATCGGGAGTCCTGCCGTTGATCCGCGCCATTCCCAGGGATTGTCCCGCGGCGAGCCCAGCCCTGAGCCGCCTGGTTGTGGGCCAGGCCCTGGGCTATTTCGCTCTGCATTTCCGGCGTCCGATCGCCATGGCCGCAGTGGCCGACGCCCTGGGCATTTCGGAGGCCTGCCTCGACTTCTGCTTCGACCAGTCGCGGGGCATGACCCCCTACGAGGCCCTGCAGCACCATCGGCTCAACCGCCTGTTTGCGGCCATCACCAGGCAGCCCCGCCGCTCGCTCACCAGGGCCATCCTGGCCTGCGGCCTGCAGCGCAGTGCAGACACATTGACCCGCTTCGAAGCCACCTTCGGCATCGCCATGCCCCTGTTCCTGCTCACCTGCCGGCGGGCTGAGCAAGATCGCCACTTTCGCCGTGGCCATCCGCAGCGGGCGGCCCTGGTGCTGGCGCAGGCCTCATCCGCCTAGGCCCATTTGCCTAGGATCAATCCTGTCCGTGAGATTGTTCTGTCAACCCCTGTTGCGGCCGGCCAACGCCCCTTCCTGTTGAGGCGGCTGCTGCACGGCCTGGGCCCCAAGCTGATGATTGTCATCCATCTGGGCTGCGCCGTACTGCTGTGGACTGGTCTGGGTGTGGGAGCGGCCCTCTGGGCCGTGGCCCTCTATCTGCTCAGGATGCTCGGCACCACCGCCATCTACCACCGGCTGCTCACCCACGGCAGCTACCGAGCTCCGCGCATGGTGTGGTGGATCGGCTCCCTGGTGGCCTGCTCCTCCGGCCAGATGGGCCCCAGCTGGTGGAAAGCGCACCACCTGCAGCACCATCGCCATGTGGATACGGCGGCCGACCCCCACACGCCGCTGCAATCCGCCAACGGCTGGCGCGGTTTCTGGCACTCCCAGGTGGGCTGGCTGCTCACGCCCCAGTTCCACCCTGCCGAACTCCCGGCAGACATCGAAGCCGATCCGGTGCTGCGCATGATGGATCGCCTGCATGTGGTGCCCGTGCTGGCCCTGGCGGCACTCTCCTGGCAACTGGGCGGGCTGGAGTGGCTGGGCGCGTTCTGTCTCAGCACCGTGGTGCTTTACCACGCTGTGGCCAGCGTCAACTCCCTGGCCCACCTCTTCGGCGACCAGCCCTTCAACACGGGCGATGACAGTCGCAACAATGGCTTTGTGGCACTGATCACCCTGGGTGAGGGTTGGCACAATCTGCACCATGGCTTCCAGGCTTCGGTGCGGCAGGGGTTCACGCTGCGCCATGGCAAGGTGCGCCGGCTGCCTGATCCCACCTACAGCTTCGTGCGCCTGCTGCAGAAGCTCGGCTGGGCCAGTCAGTTGCGGCTGCCGAGTGATCACGCGCTCCTGGCCAGGGCACGCTGAGGCTGGCGCCTCTGCGGCCCCTGCCTGCGCCGGGAGTCACACTACAGGTCACACCAAAAAGCCGCCCCCGAGAGGGACGGCTTGGGGAGCTGAATCAGTGCGTGCCGGTTGAATCAGCTGGTGAGACCAGCCGAGTCAACCGGTCTGATCACCAGCGGCTGCCGCCGCCACCGCCGCCGGCGCCGGCGTACTGGCGGCCACCGCCACCACCGGTGCGGGGCTCAGCCTTGTTGACACGGATGTTGCGGCCCATCCATTCGACGTTCTGAAGATCGTCGATGGCCTTGGTCTCGTCGGCCTCGTTGGCCATCTCGACAAAGGCGAACCCGCGCTTGCGACCGGTGTCACGGTCGAGGGGCAGGGTGCACTTGCGCACAGCGCCGTATTCGGAGAACAGGTGCTGAACGTCTTCAACCTCAGCGTCGAACGAGAGGTTGCCTACGTAAATGGTCATGAAATCTGGTCTTTGAGTCAATGAATCGATTCGTCGAAGCCCTGAGAAAAGTTGCTGGCCTAGTGGAGAAACCTTGTTGGAGCCGCCGTTTCGGAGAGAAACCTGCTGAAGACTGCTTCTGAATCCCTTTCACCCTACACGACTGAAGCAGGACGCTCCGGAAGCTGGCCCAGGGCCTCAGGCCTTCTGGAACGCGTTGGTTGTGGCCTCCACGGCGACGGGCTGCACGTTCCAGATCCGCTCGGCGTACTCCTGGATCGAGCGATCGCTGGAGAAGAAGCCACAGCCCATGGTGTTCGCCACCGACATGCGCGCCCAGCGGGTCGGGTCCTGCCAGCAGGCATCCACCTGCTCCTGGGCCAGCCTGTAGCCGCCGATGTCGGCCATCACCTTGAAGGGATCGTGGCTGGTGAGGTTGGCCAGCAGTGGGTGGAAGAGGTCGCGATCGCCCTCACTGAAGTGCCCAGCGCCGATCAACTCGATCGCAGCACGCACCACGGGGTCTTTCTCGATCCAGGGCATGGGGTGGTAGCCCATCTGATCGAACTCCTGCACCTGTTCAGCGGTGTGGCCGAAGAGGAAGAAGTTCTCGGCGCCCACCCGGTCGCGGATTTCCACGTTGGCGCCATCGAGGGTGCCGATCGTGAGGGCGCCGTTGAGGGCCATCTTCATGTTGCCCGTGCCGGAGGCCTCCTTGCCGGCGGTGGAGATCTGCTCGGAGAGGTCCACGGCGGGATAGATCTTCTGGCCGAGGCTCACGCTGAAATTCGGCACGAACACCACCCGCAGCCGCCCCTCCATGGCGGGATCCATGTTCACGATTTCAGCGATGCCGATGATCAGCCGGATGATCAGCTTGGCCATGGCATAGCCCGGAGCGGCCTTGCCCCCGAAGATCACCGTGCGTGGCGGCAGGTCCTCGCCGTTGCGCAGCCGCAGATAGCGCTCCACCACGTGCAGAGCCGCCAGGTGCTGGCGCTTGTACTCGTGGATGCGCTTCACCTGCACATCAAAAATCGAGGCCGGATCGAGCAGCAGTCCCTGGCTCTGGTGGATGTGGTGCACCAGGCGCTGTTTGGAGGCGTCACGCACCTGCATCCAGCGGGCCAGGAAGCCCGGATCCTCCATGTGGCCGGAGAGATCCTGCAGATGGGTGAGATCGCGGCGCCACTGGCTGCCGATCACCTCATCCAGCAGGCTGGCCAGGCCGGGGTTGGACACCAGCATCCAGCGCCGCGGCGTGACGCCGTTGGTGACATTGGTGAAGCGATCGGGCCAGAGCTCGGCGAAGTCGGCGAGCACGTGGCGGCGCAGCAGTTCGCTGTGCAGTTCGGCCACCCCGTTGGTCTGGTGACAGCCCACCACGGCCAGGTTGGCCATGCGCACCTTGCGCTGCGGACCCTCCTGGATCAATGAGAGGCGCGCCAGCTTCTCAGGCTGGCCCGGGTACTTGATCCGGGCCATGCGCAGGAAGCGCGCGTTGATCTCGTAGATGATCTGCAGGTGGCGCGGCAGCAATTGCTGGAACAGCTCCACCCCCCAGGTTTCGAGGGCTTCCGGCAGCAGGGTGTGGTTGGTGTAACTGAGGCTGGCGGTGGTGACTCCCCAGGCGGTCTCCCAGTCGAGCTGGTGGTCATCCAGCAGCAGCCGCATCAGCTCGGCCACGGCAATGGCTGGGTGGGTGTCGTTGAGCTGGACGGCGAACTTGGTGTGGAAGGCGGTGGCGGGCAGCCCCTGACCCTTGAGGATCCGGAACATGTCCTGCAGAGAGCAGCTCACGAAGAAGATCTGCTGGGAGAGGCGCAGGCGCTTGCCCTGCTCCATCTCGTCGTTCGGATAGAGCACCTTGGAGAGGGTTTCCGACTGCATCTTGTGCAGCACGGCCTTGGTGTAATCGCCGGCGTTGAAGGAGGCGAAGTCGAGGGCCTCAGGCGCTGCGGCGGCCCACAGGCGCAGGGTGTTGGCGGTGCGCACCCCATAGCCGAGGATCGGCGTGTCGTAGGCCACGCCGATCACCGTGTGCTGCCCGATCGTCACCGGGTAGCTCCACTCCGGCCGGATCACTTCCCAGGGGTTGCCCTGGGCCAGCCAGGCATCGGTGATCTCCTGCTGGCCCCGGGAGGTGATCTGCTGACGAAAGATACCGAACTCGTAGCGGATGCCATAGCCGATGGCCGGAAGCTCCAGCGTGGCCATCGACTCCTGGAAACAGGCGGCCAGCCGGCCGAGCCCGCCGTTGCCCAGCCCGGGCTCGGGCTCTTCGTCGATCAGTTGCTCCAGGTCGAGCCCCAGTTGCTCACAGGCGTCTTCTGCTTCCTGGCGCAGGCCCAGGTTCACCAGGTTGTTGTCGAGGTGAGGTCCCAGCAGATACTCCGCCGACAGGTACACCGCCGTACGCACCTGGGCGCAGGTGTAGGTCTCGGCGGTGTCGACCCAGTTGTGCAGCAGACGATCGCGCACCGCCAGGGCGAGGCTGCGGTAGTGGTCGTGGCGGGTGGCCAGCGAGGGGGCCTTGGCCTGGCTGAAGAACAGATGCCGCTGCATGTCTTCGGCCAGGGGCCGGTGGATGAAGCAGCTTCGGCTCATGGAGCTGGGATCGGCCATGGGAGCCGGGACGGGCTGAAAGAAGATCCGTTCTGCTTCTGGCGCCAGCTTGGTGCTGTCGGGATCACTACAGAAGGCCGGCCCTGTGAGGGAAACGGGTCAGGGCTCGTCGGGGCAGCTCAGAGTTCGCTCTCCATGTCGGGCTTGATTGAGCAGTCGCTCTGGGGGTAGCTCACACACAGCAGGGCAAAGCCGGCTTCGATCTGTTCGTCGTCCAGGAAGCTCTGGTCCGACTGGTCGACGCTGCCGCTGAGCACCTTGCCGGCACAGGTGCTGCAGGCGCCGGCTCGGCAGGAATAGGGCAGATCGATGCCGGCCTCTTCAGCCGCATCCAGGATGTAGGTGTCGTCGCTGCAGCTGAAGCTGCGGCCGTCGTCGAGGCTGATGGTGAAGCTGGCCATGGCAAGGGAGCCCAGGGGCGCTCGGTGGGAGAACTCCATTGCATCCCCGGCGCCGTTCCCATCCTGTGATCGGGAACACCGCTGTGATGATTCGATCACATCGGCTCCCCTCCCCCGTGCCCCGATGGGGCGTGGGGGAGCAGGGACACACCGCTCGGCCCTCAGTCGCGCGGGCCCGGCGGCAGGCTGGTAACCCATCACCACCGCCGCAGGCCCCTGAGCGATGACTGCCCCGGCTCCGCCCCCTCCTGCTGGTCGCCAGCCACCCCCGCCAGCTGCTGCG